>JAQVUC010000225.1 GCA_028699715.1 Anaerolineaceae bacterium
CAATAAATTCATCACTGCAAGGCAAATTGACCTCCCAAATCAGGTCCCTTAATTGTAACCACTTATTGCAGCTAAAAAACAAAATTGAAGGATTTAAAAAGATTCAATCTGCCAAAACGACTATAATAGGACGCATGAAACGCCTGGCCGCTTGTCTTATCTTCCTCGTTCTGTGCTTTTTGTCGACTATGTCCGTGTTTGCGCAGATCTCAACACCGGAATACCCGGGGGTGATTGTTTCAACCCCACAAGCAGACGGGGCGATCTACCATTATGTTGTTTATGGGGACAATCTTTGGTCAATTGCTGATGCCTACGGCATGACCCCAAGCGAGATCATGATCCTCAACGGTAACAGCCCGGATGCTGACGAAGTTTATGCTGGAACCACCCTATTGATTCGCAAGGCCAATACTCCCACCCCCACCATCGAAACCACGCCTACCCCCATAGAGCGTACTCTGCAGCCAACCATCTCGCAACCTACCCGAACCCCTATCCCCACTAAAACTGCCCTGCCAACCCCAACAGCCACACCGCCGGCAAGCACCAGTCAAAAAATCTTTGGGAATAGTCAAAAAGTGGGTCTGACCATGATGAGTGTGAGCCTGGTAGGCATTATTTTGGTGGTCATCTTTGGTTTTATCCGCAAGCCAAAATAAACTGACTTGTGACTTAATTCCTGCCTGTCTCTTTTATTCAAAGCTTGTGCTGTAAGGACAAATTTTAAGCAGAGAAGTTATAATTTTTTGGAGTATCAATGACAGAAAGACTAAAAACAATTACCGTTTACGCGGGTTCCGCTGAAGAGCTGGCAGAAAATTACAAGCAATCCGCCTACAGCCTGGGCAAAGCCATTGCTGAGCAAAAACGCACCCTGGTTTTCGGCTCCGGCAAAACTGGCTTGATGGGAGCGGTTGCCAAAGGCGCTCTGGACTACAGCGGTGAAGTGATTGGCGTGATCAATGATGACCTCAACCTTCCAAATCTTGTTTTTGATAAATTGACTCGCATCGAAACGGTTCCAACTATCCAGGTTCGCCAGGCTCGTATGAATCAACTCGGTGACGCCTTCGTTGCTTTACCGGGTGGGTTTGGCACTTTTTATGAAGTCTTGGAAGCCCTGACCTGGGCTCAAATCGGTCACCACAGCAAACCTATTGGCTTCCTCAACGTTGATGGCTATTATTCCCCGCTGATCGATCTGATCGACCACGCCATCGCCAACGGCTTTATTTACCCGGAACACCGTGGGCTCTTTGTGGCCTCTGATGATCCCGAACAGCTTTTGTCAGACCTTGACAGCTTTACACCTCCAGAAAACATGTTCCGCTGGCTGATCCGCGAATGAAAACAGTAGAGCTCCTCTTCATAGACCTTGATGATACGGTTTATCCCCAAAACATTGGGATATGGCCTTATTTAGGTAACCGGATTTACAGCTACATGCGAGATGTGCTTGATATCCCACAAGATCAAGTTGTAGCCATGAGAGAACGCTTGTTCATCCAATACGGCACAACCATGCGCGGGCTCCAGCATGAACTTGGGATCGATATCCATGATTACCTGGATTATGTGCATGGCGTTGATCTCTCCTCCTACTTGCAAGCAGACCAGGAATTACGCCAGGCGCTGGAAGCAATTCCCCAGGAAAAATGGATCTTCACCAATGCTGACTATAAGCACGCTGAACAGGTGTTGGGGCTTTTGGGGATCAGGGATCTTTTTTCAGGCATCATTGACGTCCTGGATACAAATCCCTGGTGCAAGCCGCAGCCACAAGCTTTTGAAATTGGTCTGCGCAAGGCAGGCAATCCCGATCCTACAACATGCCTGTTTATTGACGACCGGATCCCCAACCTGGACATGGCCAAAGCCTTGGGGATGAAGACACTTTTAGTGGATATTGAACCAGACCACCTTGGTCATCACCCGGTTATACAAAAATTGGCTCAACTGCCAACATTCCTGGAAAATAACACAAGCAAATCCAGAGATTATTAATAACTCTCAAACACAGATATGGTATTCTAAACAATCAGTAGATTTTCATCAGCCCTTCCCTGGTGGAAGGTTTGTGATTGGAGAAAAATGGAAAATAAAGCGCTTCGTTCTTGTTTAATTACAGTAGCCGTCCTGATCCTGCTCAGCACAGCTTTTTTGGGCGGATTCACCATCGCCAGCGTCTTACCGGTCAATCCCATCCGACAGGTATTGGCATTGGACCCGACCGAAGTAATACCGACCTTTCAAGCGCCTACGGTTCAACCGCAGGAACCGACAGAACCAATTCAGGTTAGCTCACCTGAAGAATTGGAAGAACTGTTCATGCCCTTCTGGGAAAGCTGGGATCTGCTACACAAAAACTTTGTGGACCAACCCCTGGACGATTTAGCCCTCATGCGCGGGGCCATATCCGGTATGCTCGCCGCCACAGGTGACAAGCACACCTCCTACATGGACCCAATGCAGTTCGAACAAGCCAACGCTGAAATGGAAGGGGAATACACCGGCATCGGAGCCTGGGTCAACACTACAGGCGAATATGTTGAAGTTGTTTCCCCGATGAAAGGCTCGCCTGCTGAGTCTGCCGGCCTTAAGGCAAAAGATATCGTCATCGCCATCAATGGGGAAGACATGACCGGCATTCCTGGCGATCTGGTTTTAAAAAGGATTCTTGGTCCAGCTGGTGAAGCAGTAACACTGACAGTTCGAAGAGGCGAAGAAACGCTCGATTTCACCATTGTGCGCGAGGTCATCCAGATCCCGGTGGTCGAATATGAAATGCTGGAAGGTGATATCGCTTATATCGCTCTCTACACCTTCAACGAACTGGCCACCCAGCAGCTGCGCCTGGCGTTGCAAGACCTGCTCGCCCAAAATCCCAAGGGCTTGATTTTTGACCTGCGCAACAACGGCGGTGGTTACCTGGTGACCGCGATTGAGGTAAGCTCTGAGTTCATCAACAATGGCGTCATCATGTATGAGGAATACGGAGATGGCAGCCGGGAAACCTACAGGGCTCAACCCGGTGGTTTGGGGACCGAAATCCCCTTGGTCGTGCTGATCAATGAAGGCTCAGCCTCCGCTTCCGAAATTACTGCCGGCGCCATCCAGGACCTGGGGCGTGGTACCCTGATCGGCGTTACCAGCTACGGCAAGGGCTCAGTCCAAAACTGGATTCCTTTACGGACTGAAAAGGGTGGCGTTCGCATCACCATCGCCCGTTGGTTGACCCCCAATGGAAACCAGATCAACGAAG
>JAQVUC010000226.1 GCA_028699715.1 Anaerolineaceae bacterium
AAAAAGCGTTCCCGGATTTTGGGATCCACCTCAGCCAATCGATTGGTTCGAACCAGATCAATTCCAGATTTGATCATAGCTCTCTCCCTGCGGAGGCGATCACCAGGCGGTCCATGTCCCAATAACGACGGGCAATGGTCAAAATATCTTCGGCACTGATGGTCTTAAGCACTTCCGGGAGCTCTCTCAGGTAATCCAGGCTCAAGTTATAGCGCTGTAAACTTAACAAATAACGCACGATGCCGGCGTTGGTTTCCAGTGAAATCGGCAAACTTCCCAGGGCTTGCTCTTTGACATCGCTCAGCTCGCTTTGACTGACTGGTTCCTGGATAAAGCGCTTGATTTCTTCCAGGATTTTTGAGATCGCCCGATCCAGATTGTCGGGATTAACGCCCGCCGCAATTTTCCAGGCGCTAGGTCCCAAACCGACTTCAAGCGTGCTGCCGGCGTAGTATGCCAGGCCAGAGCGTTCCCGCACTGATTCACCTATGCGTCCCATCATGCCAAATTGCCCCAGGATATTGTTACCCAGGGTGCAGATTTGATACTCTTCGCTCATACCGGTTGGAGCGATTGTGCCGATGATCAAATCGCTTTGACTCTTTTCGGCGACAGGCACATGCTCGCGCAGCTGCTGGGGAAGGGGCTGCCAGGGGGGCAGTTCCTGCTGTAGCTCTTGCTCAGGTACTTGCCAGGCAGAAAAGATTTGGTCAAACAAGTGAGCGCTGGTTTGCGGGTCGATCCCGCCGGAAACTGCCAGCACCAGGCCCTTTGGACCAAAGAAGTTTTGGTGAAAAGCCCGCAAGTCTTCTGTGCTGATGGTTTTGACGGTATGCGCGTAGCCGAGTTCAGGGTGGGCATAGGGATGCTCGCGATAGAACTGTCGGTCAAAAGCCTGGCTTGCCATCTCTCCGGTATGTTGAGCCTGGATCCTGAAAACCGTCGCCAGTTGCTGTTGCAAGCGCTCAAGATGGTTTTGGGGATAAGCCGGTTGGGAAAGAATTTCCAGCAGCAGTTCCAAAATCAGGGAGAAATCCTCTTTCAAGCACTGCCCGGAAAAGACGGTGGAAAGGCTGCCGGCACTCAAAGAAATGGAAGCGCCGCAACTTTCAATGATTTCATGCAGCTGGCGGAAATTATGCTTGTCGGTCCCGGTCGAGAGCATGGCCGCGTTCAAGTTTGCCAGGCCGTTTTTGCCGGCCGGGTCTGAAACACTTCCAACTGGCAGATAGCCTCTGAAATAAACCGCGGGACTGGTCAGGTTGGGGTAGGCCAGAAAAGTGGTCTGGTTCGGGTACTGTTGACGGAAGATGCTATCCGAGCCAGGCAGAGCTTTTTTAGCTACAGTTTGCTCAAGCATAGCTGGCTCCATTCCGGCTGCGGTAAACGCCAGTCACGCGATGGGCGGGATCAAAGTATTTTCTGGAGACTCGCAAAATATCTTCAACACTCACCGCTTGCAGACGGTTGACGTAGTCTTTGAACCAGGAATAATCCGCAAAGCTGCTGGCGTAGCCCATCCAAAAGGCCTGGTTGGTGATGTTATCGCTGCTGTAGGCAAAATTCGCCCTGGCCTGCTTGAGGGCGATATCCAATTCGTTCTGGGAAGGTGGCTTCGTTAAAAGTTGGTCCACCACTTGGTTTAATTTGGTAATAACATCTTCAGGGGAATGGTCGCCCCGGCAGGTGATGTACAGTGTGTAGGTGCCGGGGTCAATGCTGGCGCTAAGTGATCCGTTTACCGAGGCAGCCAGTTGATTTTCAATTAATTCCCGATAAAGTCTACTGCTGCGATTACCTATCCCACCGCTGCCGAACATATTCAAGGATGAAGGACCACTCAAAATGCTCTCAATTAAAGTGTAGGCAAAAAAATCCGGGTCACTTGCTTTGGGGCTGCGCCAGGCGATTTGGATGAAATTTGCATCTTCAGGTCCAATCAGCTCAACAGTTTTTGCGTCAGTGATTTCTTCTTCCTCTACCGGGATAGACCAGGTGATTGGAAAACTTGGGAGTGAGCCAAAATACTTTTCAATCAAATCAAAGGCTTGATTTTCATCGAAATATCCTGCCAAACAGACCATGGCGTTGTTGGGTTGGTAGTAATTGCGATAGTGCTGGTAGAGATCTTCACGGGACAAGTTGATCAAATCTTCTTTTGATCCGAGCACTTCATTGCGATAGGGGTGGTTTTGATAAGCTGCTTGTTGGACCAACTCGCCCAACAGGAACTGAGGGTCGTTTTCATTGCCCTCTCGCTCCGAAAGGATGACTGTTCTCTCAGTCTCAACTTCTTCCGGGTCAAAGAGGCTGTTGACCATGCGGTCAGCTTCAAAGCGCAGCGAGGTTTCAAGCGCTGAGCTTGGCAGGGTCTGAAAATAAGCCGTCCAATCCGGACTGGTAAAAGCGTTGGTGTAACCTCCGGTGCGGGCGATGGTGTTTTCCATTTCCTGTCCGGAGAAATTCTTGGTGCCCTTGAACTGCATGTGTTCCACCCAATGGCTCAACCCGGTTTTGCCTGGTACTTCATTGCGCGAGCCAATGCCATACCATAGCCAGGAACTAACAATGGGCGCGGTTTGGATCTGTTTGAGTGCCACTCGCAGACCATTGGCTAAGGAGTAAAATTTTGGGTCTTGTTTGTGATTATTCAAAATGGGATACTCAACCAACTTATTGAACCTGCTCGAGGTCGGTTTCAGGGTATTCAGGCAGCTGCCATCTGATCATCATCAAAAGTCCGATACAGATCAAAACCAGCCCGATGATGACACCACGGCTTTGCAGGGTGCCGAGCAGGACTTCTGGGGGAGGGTTGGTGCCAAAACCAAAGGCGTCTGCCAGGGCTGTGAAAGCGCAAATCACATAGCCTGTGGCAATGGTACGGGTACCAATATCCACCAGTAAGGTCTTTGGGTCACAGCCCCAAAAGGCTTTCAGTGTGTTGACCGCGCCTAAAACCATGATTCCAATTCCGAATAAGATCATGATAATTTGCGTGAAACCGATATATAAACCCCTGTCCAGACCAAATAAGTCCGGTCTCAGACCAATGATGAAGGCAATCAGACCAACAAATAAAATGGCAAAATTGGTGCGTATTTGGACGCGCGGAAGACCCCCGTTTGTTTCAGGCGTTGTGATCCCATAACAGGGATCGATCAAGACGTCACGATCAGTCAATCTCATGCTTATTCCTGCTCAGGCAAAGTGTATTCTAACACCCTTAGAAAATTCCCGGCGTCAATTTGCTTGATTTGGCCT
>JAQVUC010000227.1 GCA_028699715.1 Anaerolineaceae bacterium
CTGAGCGGTGGAACTGGCACGACTGGCCAGATCTATGGCGTCAAGCGTGTTCCTGCTGTCAAAGGGCAGGGCATGCCCGCCTACGAACCTCGTGCTGTAAAGGGTATTGGCATCACCTACGCGACCACGACAATGGGGGCAGACCACACAGCCGGTTATACCATTTGTCCTGAAATTTTAGGCGTCAGTGGTAAATTGGACCCCTTGAGCCCGGAAGGCAAAGCTGCATTGAGCCGCGCGTTTCAGGCTACAACCGCTTTCATTGACTCAAGCGGTCACTGCTTGTTCATCGCCTTCCCAATTCTGGATATCCCCAGTGGGTTTGAAGGCATGATTCAGGAGTGTAACGGTATCCTGGGAACAGATTGGGACGCAGACGCGATCGTTGCCTATGGGGCTGAGACCCTCAAAGTGGAAAGAGCTTTTAATCTAGCTGCTGGTCTCTCCAAGGAATCTGACCGTATTCCTGAGTTCATGAAAACAGAACCACTGCCTCCGCACAATCAGGTCTTTGATATTCCTGATTCTGCTCTTGATTCTGTCTTTGAAGATATGTAAGAGAAGAGATTGCCAATTAAATAAAGTGGGATGATTTTTATCGAGTAATATCGATAGAAATCATCCCATCATCATAATTGCTGATACAATCAGCTACTAGTTTTCGTATGGCAAAAAACAGCAGAATAGAATAATTTATGACAGATATTACACCAAACTTAAATGGAGAGATTCAAATCCCGAAGGGATTTTTTGAACGCAGGCGTTTAGATCCCCAGACCCAATTTTGGCTTGATGAACGAGAAGGCGATCTGATTCTTTACCCAAGGCTACCTGATGCGCGTAAATTGTATATTGAAGCGACAACAGCTTGCAACTTGAACTGTCAGACTTGTATCCGAAATTCCTGGGCCGACCCTAACGCTCATATGGATGATGCGACCTTTCAGCGGATTCTTGAAAGCATCAAAAAACTTCCCCAACTTGAACGTGTGATTTTTACCAGTTTTGGAGAACCAATGGTTAATCCGAAACTGTTTTCGATGATTGAAGCTGTACGGAAGCTGGGTTTGGAGGTCACTCTTGGATCCAACGGGGTGCTGCTTACAGAGCAGGTCACTCGTACTTTAATCAGGCTGGGGGTTGATCAATTAGTGGTTTCCATCGATGGAGGTAAACCTGCAACCTATGAAGGTATCAGAGGCACCCAACTTTCAATCATCATAAAAAACCTGGAAACCTTTAACAAAGTTAAAGATGAACTAGAAGTTGTCAAACCATCTTTGGCAATTGAGTTCGTTGCCATGCGCAGCAATTTGGATGAATTGAAGGAAGTTCTTAATTTGTCTTCGGAATTGAACGCTACTCGTCTGATCGTTTCTAACGTTTTGCCATATACCGAAGAGATGAACGAAGAAAAATTGTATGGTTATGGTCCAAGGGAGCCCCTTTATATTGGTTCGTGGCCAGTTAAATCATCCGATGCCTGGGTTCGTTGGGGCGTGATAGAAACCCCGAGAATGTTCTGGGGAGCAGAGAGACGCTGCAAATTTGTACAGGACAAATCGATGGTCGTCAGATGGGATGGCAACGTATCACCCTGCTATGCCTATTCCCACAGCTACCAATACTACACAATTGATAATGTACTAAAGAATGTCGAGCAATACACATTGGGAAATGTCAATGAGCAATTCCTGGATGAAATTTGGATGAGCGAAGAGTATACCCGCTTCCGCAGTAATGTTCGGGCGTTTCATTTTCCATCCTGTCCGGATTGTGACCTACGGGAAACCTGTGACCTGCGCCAGGAAAATCAGGGTTGTTGGGGACCAAACCCCTCTTGCGCGGATTGTCTCTGGGCGCAGGATATTGTTAGGTGTCCGTGAGCAAATTATGATGGTTAAGGTCAAAGTGTTTGCTTCGTTGAGGAAATACATTCCAGAACTTGACTTGGGTGAGAACCTTGATGTGACCATGGAGTCAGGATCAAGCATCGCGCAGTTGTACGAAAAATTGGGAATCCCTGAAGATGAAGTAAAGTTAGCTTTTGTGAATGGACAATATCGCAAGAGCGATTATGTGCTGTCAGATGAAGATGAGATTGGAATATTCCCCCCTATTGGTGGAGGCTAGTCGTTATGAAAATTGAAGTTTGGTTATATGGCGAGTTATCACAGTATGGAGATGAGAGGGCACAAAAAGGTTTTGCCAGTCTCAGTCTTGATCTGCAAGAAGGCACAACTATCGCCGGATTACTGGACACCCTGAAAATGCCAACCGAGAAGAGAGGCATCACCTTTGTCAATGGCAATTTAAGCGCCCTCCCTGGGTTGCAGCCTGACCTTGCCCAGGTTCTCATGGATAGTGATCGGATTTCTTTCTTTGACCATCGCAGCATGTGGCCTTTTCAATACCGGCATGGAGCAGCAATGGCAGAGGGTTTGAAGGGAGTTTTGGATACCGACCCTGAAGCAATCATGCACCACCAACAAAAAGAGGAATAGGTTCGCAATTCTCGAAATTCACAACTTAAGACAGAGCATTTGATCGGTTGCAATCAACAGATTACCCCAGCCTTGCAAATATTCTTGATACCCATCTATTTTGTGGTGGGCACAGGCTGTGAGAGAACGAAGTATCAGAATACCTGCTAGAACGGAGATCTGGGTCTCTTACTTCAATGATTCACAAGAAAGATTATTGCAAATCTGATTATTAAACAACTTATCGGAACCTGGCTTAAGACAAAATTTTGAGCTTAACTTTTTTCTCTCTCCGAATTTGTGTTGACGGTTTTCTTAACTATAGAATAAAGTGTATTTCCTGCAACTTTCCAATTTAATTGGGAATCGAAACGTCTGCGAGCGTTAAAACTTAACCTTTTGTATTTGCTTTTGTCCTGAATCAATGACTTAATCGCCGCTACGTAATCCGTGGGCGTGCTGCCCGATTTCAACACCAAACCTGTCTCGTTGTCAAGAACTGTGGTTGCTAAGCCGCCTACATCATTAGTTATCGCAGGGACTCCAAAGCTAGCTGCTTCTGTTATGACAATCCCGGCGGATACTGCGAAGATATCGGTTGGAAGGCGTTGCGGGGTTGGTGTCCAGGAAGCGGGGAGTACCCAGTAATCGCAAGATGGAGGCTGCGATACGGGAAGTTGTTGACATCTTTATCAATGATCCGCTGCTAAAGGGTTTTGGACCAACTCTGATGGCTGAAAAGATTGAGCAGATGAAAGGTATCCG
>JAQVUC010000228.1 GCA_028699715.1 Anaerolineaceae bacterium
CCGCCCGGGTTTTGGGTGCTTCTCCCTGGCAATCTTTCAAAGAAGTCTCCCTGCCTTTGCTGTTGCCTTCCATTTTAGGGTCAGTCTTATTAGTGTTTTTGTTTGACTTCACCAGTTTTGGGGTTGTGCTCATGCTGGGTGGACCGCAATACGCCACGCTGGAAGTGGAAATCTACACCCAGGCACTCAGCCGCTTCAATCTGCCCATGGCCGGGTTGCTTTCTATCATCCAGCTGGTGACAACCCTGTTGATCACACTGGCTCAAAACCGCGTCAAAAGCCCGCGCTACGGCAAGGCCGCCCTCAGCAGCGAACGCAGCAGTCTCAAACCCGCCCTCACCCGCTCTCAGAAGGCTTTTGTGATCCTGATGAGCCTGTTGCTTCTGCTGCTCTTTGTTTCACCCATTCTGAGTTTGGTTTCACGCTCCCTGGTCACCTTTGATGCCGCCCGAGGGGAGAGAGGTGATGTTCAAACTGGCTTCACGCTGGATTACTACGCTGAACTTTTCCAAAACCGGAGTGGCTCGATTTTCTATTCCAACCCGCTGGCAGCCATTCGTAACTCTTTGGTCTACTCCTTGCTGACCATGCTTATCGCGACAGCCTTGGGGCTTGTTTCGGCCTACGCTCTGGCCAAACCCGGCCGCTTGAGCCGTTGGCTTGAACCGATTTTCATGCTCCCTCTGGGCGCCAGCGCGGTCATCCTGGGTTTGGGCTTTCTGATCACTTTCAACCGAGCCCCCTGGACCAGTGGATCCTTCCCGATCATGATCCCAATCGCCCATTCGCTGATCGCCCTACCCTTTGTGATCCGCTCCATTTTGCCGGCTATACGCGGCATCCCCAGGTCTCTGCGGGAGGCCGCCAGAGTCATGGGTGCCAAACCAAGGGAGGTCTTCCTGGAGGTGGACCTGCCGATACTACTACGCGCAATCATTGTCAGCCTGGTCTTTTCCTTCACCATTTCATTGGGTGAGTTTGGAGCTTCAAGCTTTTTGTCTAATGCCCGCACCCCCACCATCCCAGTCACCATTTTTCGCTATATTTCCCAGCCGGGAGCGCTCAATTACGGGCAGGCGCTGGCCATGTCCACCCTGCTAATGCTCACCAGCGCTGCTGGCAGCTTATTAATTGAAAAAATCCGCCTTCCAGGGGAGGAGTTGTTCTGATGCTACGTGTCCAAAACATTTATAAAGAATACGAAAACAAACCCTTACTGAATGGGATCTCTTTCCAGGTTCAGCAAGGTGAATTGGTTTGCCTGCTCGGGTCCTCAGGCAGCGGCAAAAGCACCATGCTGCGCATCATCGCCGGTTTGGAAGAACCTGAGGCCGGCAAGGTTTTTTGGAACCAGGAAGATTTGTCTGAGGTACCAACCCACAAACGAGGCTTTGGACTCATGTTTCAGGATTACGCCCTCTTCCCCCACCGCAGCGTTTCTGAAAATATCGCTTTTGGGTTGCGCATGGCAGATGTGCCCCAAGGGAAAATCAAAACACTGGTACAAGCAGCGCTGGAAGACATCCGCATGACGGATTTTGCCGACAGGGCTGTTACAGAACTCTCCGGCGGTGAACAGCAGAGGGTGGCTTTGGCCAGAGCGCTGGTGCCCCACCCGCGTCTGCTCATGCTGGATGAGCCATTGGGCGCTTTGGACCACAACCTGCGGACGGAATTGATCAAAGAGCTGCGGGCTCAACTGCACGAAAGCCAAAAGCCGGTCATTTACGTCACCCACGACCAGGAAGAAGCTTTCGCCCTGGCAGACCGCCTGATCCTGCTGCATGAAGGACTCCTGGTTCAGGATGGCTCTCCGGAAGAACTTTTCCGAAACCCTGCCACTGCCTGGGTGGCCTCTTTTCTTGGTTTGGGCAACCTGGTGCCCGGAAAAGCAGTCTCAGAGCACCAATTCGACACCGAAATTGGGAGCTTCAATCTCAAGAGCACGGCTCCGCTTGAATCAGGACAGGATGGTTTTCTGCTTTTGCGACCAGGCGATGTGCTGATTGGTGCTGAAAGAATAAATTCATCGAATCATTTCACAGCGCAGGTCAGGGATTGCGTATTTCTTGGTGATTATTTCCGGGTTGAAGTCCAGGCTGAAGAGAGCAAACTCCTGATTCAATCCCCCTTTCCACTGACGCCCGGAGACGAGGTGGAGCTGGCCTGGCCTGCTGAAAAGTTGCTTTGCTTGCCAGCGTAATAATGGCATCATAAGAAAAACAGGTTGAACCACCTTGGATTCAACCTGTTTTTTGTTTAGTAAATAGGTCAGGGTTGGGCTACAGCAATCTCACCAGGTCATTGATCATGTAAGACCATTCAATGGTGTAATCTCCGCTGGCTACCAGAATCAAGACGATGCCTATTCCAATGAAAACACAGACACACAAGACCAGCAAAATGATCAGCACGATCATCCAGGTCTTGTTCTTCTTTTCCTTGGCAGGTTCCGTGGGGACAAAAGCGGGCGCAGGTTTAAATTCCTTTTGCTCAGGCGTCACATCCACAAAGGGTTCGCTATCCGTAGCTACTGGATCATACAAAGCCGGTATTGGTTGAGGTGACGCGGGCTCAGAAGAAACTTCAGTCTCTGGTTCAGGCACAAGGGGAATAAATTCCTGGATAACAGCTTCTGACTCATTTACCTCCTGAGCAGCTTGCTCCGCTTGAATTTCAGGCGTTGGTGGCACTGGTGGAACCGATTGAGGAATATCGTTCCAATCGTCTTTTCCGGGCACATCAATAAAGTCATTATCACTCATTAGTTATTTCCTTTCAAAGTAGGATCAATACCTTGGCATATTGTTGAAAAAATCGCTCAGGGGACCAGAAAGCGCAATGCCTCCGCCGATCACTCCAAAAAGCACAAAGATGATCAGGCAGAAAGTGAGCAGACCCAGTCCGATCCCAACCCAACCGAGCACCAAACCCGCGTTTGCCAGGCGTTCGCCCTCGATCTTATCCGGGCTTTTCTTAATTTCAGAGCGGGCAATGTAACCAGTTACGATTGCGACTATCGCGCCCACAAAAGGCAAACCGATGTAGTTCGCGATGCCGCTGATCAGGCTGAGGATCGCCCAAAACGAAGTTCTGGGGGCATCCGTTTCATGTCGATACTTTAATTCAGTCATTTCTTTCTCCTTAGACCTAAGTCTCAGCAACCTTTGTTCGTCTCGACTTCAGACGACCTACAAACCAGAAAATCCACCAGACAATCAAAATCAATAAGATCAGCATC
>JAQVUC010000229.1 GCA_028699715.1 Anaerolineaceae bacterium
CACGCGGTGTCGCTAGATCAGACTTTCGTCCATTTCTAATATTCCCTACTGCTGCCACCCGTAGGTGTATGGACCGTGTTTCAGTTCCATTGTGGGGGGCCACCCTCTCAGGTCCCCTACCCGTCATAGCCTTGGTAGGCTTTTACCCTACCAACTAGCTGATGGGACGCAGGCTCCTCTCGAAGCGAATAAATCCTTTACTCTACAATTTCTAAACTTGTAGAGCACATGCGGTATTAGCGCTCCTTTCGGAGCGTTATTCCACACTTCGAGGCAGATCACCAACGCGTTACTCACCCGTTCGCCACTAAGATAATATTGCTACTATCTCCGTTCGACTTGCATGTATTAGGCACACCGCCAACGTTCATCCTGAGCCAGGATCAAACTCTCCGCTAAAATTTATCACCTTGCGGTGTTTTCATCTTTACGGAAATTTCATTAACGAGGCTTGTATATTTCTTACCTTTATTAATTGTCTTGCATTTCTTCCTATCACTTTTCAGTTGTTAAGGTTCTGATTTCAAGAGAGCGAATTCTACTGGAGACATCAATTTGTGTCAAGCCCTTTTTTCAGACGAAAACGCCGACTCATTTTCAGCCGGCATCAGGCTTTTCCATCAGGTCGCTCAGACCCAAGCTATTTTGTTATCAATCATCACGCACCAGGCGCGATCATTTGATGTAGCACCTTGGAACAATTAGTATAGATTAAACTAAACTTTTTGTCAAGGATGAATCTTGATTTGTGTACAATTCTGTACGCTTCTTCAAGATCCGGGTTTTCTTTTTTGAAAGTTCTGTGCGTGTCCTTTCAGACGCGCAAAGGTCAATTATAGGCAAACTGGAGTTTAAGTCAAGGCTTTTTACGACCAATTTCAAAACTCGCATACTAAGATGTCCAATTGGACAAGATGAGAAATCATTCATGTTTCTTGCGAAGATATATGAGTGAAGGTACAATGCGCAAGTTAGCTCGCCTCTCAACTGCAACCCGGGAGACGACAGAAAGTTTCCTTTACATTAGTTGGACCTGGGAAACAATTGTTTACGAAGATTTTCCAACTTCTACGACCAAGATTGTCGGTGTAGGTCAGGTTTGGTTTTTGAACCTGACGTCGGAGCTATTGATCTACGGATAATCTTTGTTTCTTTTTTATCACAAAGACAGGATTCGCTCACATATGTCGTAGATGAAGAGCAATTCATTAAAGAGAGAAAAGATTGGGCAAGGTGTCCAAATGCTCGTATCGTCAGGTTGAACCATAAAATCTACCAGGCCAGGCAGCACAATCTAACCTGAAGCCATGGATCTGCAATTTGTCACAAACTACCCACTTTTCCCGACTTAATATATGTAGCTACAATTGATACCAGAGAAAAGGTGGATTTTGACTGAACAAGAGAAACGAACGGAAAGAGAGGAGTCGCAGCCGCCGTTGTTTAGCGACCTGTCTTCGCTTTACCAGGCTTACGCCAGGCAGATATTTCTTTATCATTATGCCCGAGTTCAAAATATGCAAGAGGCCGAAGACCTGACCTCTCAGACGTTCGTGGCGGCCTCGGAGTTTTGGCACACTCTGCGTGACCCGGCAAGAGCAGTGAGTTGGCTCTTCACAATTGCTCGCAACAAGGGGATCGACCTGCTCCGCAGGAACAGCGAAATCCAGCACGAAGAACTGGATGATGAACTGACAAATTCAGCCTATTCAAATAACCCTAAGATATGTGCCGAAACACAGGAACGTTTGTTGGATTTACGTCGGCACATTGAAAACCTGACTGAAAAAGAACAGGAATTGATCCGGCTGCGACTGGTTGCAGAACTGCCTTTCAAGCAGATCGCTGAGATCCGGCATGAGCCTGAAACCCGCATAAAGAAACGTTACTATAGGCTTCTAGAGCGCCTTCAAGCCCAGATGGAGCAAGAATGAATACCTTGATTGAACTCGAAAAGGAGATCCAACAATCGTACGCCCTACAGGAACCTCGTCCAGAGTTTCTGAACAATCTGGCTGGTAAAATCAGCACTTCCAAAGAACCAGCCGTACGAACCAAACCGTTTCCCCGCCTTGCATGGGCTATTATCGGACTGCTAGGGATCGTTTTGATCACCGTCCTCGCAATAGGACCCACCAAGGTCTTAGCCCAGTTACAGAACTGGCTCGGCTTACACCCCGACCTCGGATTGATCCAACCCGACACACAGCTTCGCGTTCTGAAAGAACCGGCTATTCAAACCTTGGATGGCATTACGATTGAAGTTTATGATGGCACTCTCAGCGCGGAAAAAAGCTTTATCTACCTGAGTGTCACCGGCGTCCCAGCCTCAGCCTATCCACATAACGAGAACGTCTCCGGATGCCTGACTCCGCAGTATCTTGAGAGCAAGGATGGCCGAATCTATCAAGCTTATGGTGATAGTGAATACGAGGTCATTCCCTCGGATGTAAACGAGCTCGAGTTGGTCATCCCCTGCATCCACAATACACTGCCCGGTACAACACCTGAAAACTGGCGCATACCGCTCGAATTTGTGCAATCTGAACAACCGTTGAAATTGACACCAGTTTATGTCTTTCCTACCGAGACTCCGGTTGCTAACAAGGCTAGTATTGTTGTCAGCCACAGTCTGTTGCAAGACGACAACCTCATCCTGGCAGGTTACATCCGCAATCTTGATGAAAAGTACCGCAATCTGATTGGCGGTTTGGAGGTATATGATGCCAATGGGAAGCCAGTTCCTTTCATCCACGACCAAACCCAACGTAGTTTGGCAAATACGCTAAGCAATCGGCTTGGTTTCTGGATCATTCGCCTGAATCCAGAAGGTTTGACTTTCCCACTCGAAATCCGCAATTCTTACCTCGAAGTCAGTCAACCACTCGAGGATGAAAAGGCTTCGCTATCGATTTATCTTCCTGATGAATATCCCCGGCACGACTTGATTTTTGAGCAAACTTTTGAAATCGCCGGTGAAACCGTTGAATTATACTTTTTACGCATACAGCCAAGTCAATTTGGTGGCTATGAATATGCTTTCTATTTCAAAGATCACCCAATCATCAAGAAACTTGAGGTTTCATCTAAAGGCACCTCCAGGTCCAATTCAGGAACCTCTTTTGGTTCTGAGGAAATGCATGGAAAGTTAGTTTTCATGAGTGGTTTTTGGATGGAGGAAGGCTCTTTACATGGGGATGTCAAAATTGATATAAGCAGTCC
>JAQVUC010000230.1 GCA_028699715.1 Anaerolineaceae bacterium
CTTCCATTAAGCAAGAAGCCGTAAGGGAAGACTCTGCGCCGGTTGGGATCGAACACCTGGAAGAGAACCCTGAGCCGGTTGACCTGGACGAAACTGAAGTGGCTGAATGGGAAGAAGCTCCCGTGGAAGAAACGGCTGAACTTGTTGAATCGGTCGAGGAAGCGCTAGAAGCTGCCCCAATCGATCAATCCGAACTTTTGACTCAAGACTTGGAAGAAACTGATCCGGGAGACCTGCTCAAACAAGGTTTGTACCAGGAAGCCGCAGAGCTCTTGCGCGCGCAGGCCAGCACACCAGAAGAAATGGACCAGGCTGCCCGTCAATTACGCTCTCACCTGCTCTTAAGGTCAGAGGCAGCGCCTCTTTGGAGCCTGTATGATGAGCTTCAGCAAAGGGCAGATGAACTGAACCCGGCACAAAGCACAAATTCACAAGGAGACTAAATGGAAAAAACACTCGTACTGATCAAACCTGATGGCGTTCAACGAGGGCTGATTGGCACAATCATTGAACGTTTGGAAAAGCGTGGTTTACGTTTAGTCGCAGCAAAATTCATGCAAGTCAGCCCTGAACTGGCAAAAAAGCATTACGCGGTGCACGAAGGCAAGGCCTTTTACCCCGCATTGATCGACTTTATCATTTCCGCCCCGGTCATGGCAATGGTTTGGACTGGTCCGGATGCGATAGCAGCTGTGCGCCAGACTGTGGGAAAGACGCGCGGAACCGAAGCCGACCCAGGCACAATCAGGCAGGATTTTGCTCTTCAAGCTCGCTATAATCTGGTTCATGCCTCTGATTCTCCCGAAACAGCAGAAGCTGAAATCGGGCTTTGGTTTAAACCAGAAGAGTTGGTGGATTGGAAGCGCTGTACTGAAGATTGGATGTATGAATGAGCCCTACTGATTACCCTAAGCTGGTAAAAGTTTATAAAGCCCACGGCAAATTAGACGCCGAGATAATCAAAGCTTTTTTGGAAGCTCAGGGAATTGAAGCTTATTTAGACCAAAACGCTTTAGGACAAATTTACGGCTTGACAGTGGGCGATTTGGGCGAAGTTGGCGTGCTGGTAGATCAGCAGGATGAATCCAAAGCCTTATTGATCTTGCGCGCCATGGAAGAAGGCGAGTTTGCCAATGAGATTTTGGTGGATGAAAACTTAGCCACAATCGAGCAGATTGACCAGACTTTCCAGGAAGTGCCTGAAACACGAAAACGGGTCCTTTTCCTTTGTACTGGCAATTCCTGCCGGAGCCAAATGGCAGAAGCGATCGTAAATTCCGAGCTTGGCGATGAGTGGATCGCGTTTTCGGCCGGAACTGAACCTGCCAAATCCGTGCATCCGATGGCTAAAGAAGCGATCAGGGAAGCTGGAATCATCCATAATGGCTACGCGAAGAGCTTGGAAGTGTTCAAAGGTCAGGATTTTGACTTGGTTATTACGCTTTGCGACCATGCCCGTCAATCCTGTCCCCTCTGGTTGAGTAAAGGACACGCGGTCCACATCGGATTTGAGGATCCGGTTCAATTCCAGGGGAGTGAGGAAGAGAAATATCTCGAATTTTTGAAAACTTTCGATAATATTCACGATACCATCCTGCCCTACCTGAGGAATTTATAGTACAAAAAAACGGTAGAAAATTTAATATAGCAATCAAAAAGCCGGAGATAGATCGATTTGACAACCATCCGGCTTTCCGTTATAAGTCAAGCATGCGATCACCCTTCCCTCGAAAACTGATTTTGATACTTTTGATCTCTGTGATGTTATTAAGTTCCTGCGTGGAAGTTGCCGACCCACCCCAAATCAGCCCCACTCCTGCTGAAACCAAGACAGCCACTCCCGCGCTTATACCCTCTTCAACAGTGGTTTTTGAATCCATTCCCGAAGGGGAAGTGAGCATTGCTGAAGCGGATCTGAATCTGTCATTTGGGGATTACGCTGAAGCATTAAAAGCCTACAAAGGTATTTCCAATCGAGCTGACGAAGACCTGCTTGCAGCCGCGCAATTTGGGATTGGATTGACCTATTTCAAGCAAAAAGACCTGTTTCAGGCTAAAAAAACCCTGACCGAATTAGTTTCCCAATATCCTGATTCTTTGCCCGCAAAACGCGCAAATTTTGTGCTTGCCCAGATCAGTATGGAACAGGAACTCGAACAGGATGCCTTGACCTATTACCAAACCTATCGTGATAACAGACCCGGGATCCTGGATGCCGAGGTCAATTTGCGAATTGGCGACTTGTTAAGTGAAAGTGGTCAAAATGAATCCGCGCTGGAGTCTTACCGCGCGGCATATCTTGCCCCACAACTGACCACCAACACGGAAGCAGCCGTAAAACTTGCCTCGATGTATGAAAAACTTGATCAGGATGACCTGGCCCTGGGCATTTACAAAGAAATTTTATACAACTCAACCAATGACTACACAAAAGCTCAAATGAACTTGTTGATCGCCAGGATCTTATTGGATCAGGGCAGCACCGACGAAGCTTACACCTTTCTCCAGGATTCAGTCAATAACTACCCCTTCACTTATGACGCTTATACGGCTTTGGTAACACTTATAGAAGCTGATCAGACGGTTGATGAAGTCAAACGGGGCATTATCAACTACAACATGGAGCAGTATCCTTTGGCAATTGAGGCTTTTGACCGCTACCTGGCTGGCGAGGGCTTTGCCAAGGATGAAGCACTCTATTACAAAGCGCTTAGTCTGCGGGCTGAAGGTCTGGTGCAAGCTGACCTCAACTCCCAGGAGCGCCTGACGGCAAACGCGGCAGGTGGAACCGAGCAGGATAAAGAAGCAATAAACCTGTGGAACCAATTGATAACTTCTCATCCCCAAAGCAGCTACCGCTTTGATGCCATCGAGGATATCATCTATACCCAAAACGTCTACATGGGGCAAATGAAACTGGCTATCGAGACAGCCCTGGCATTTGTGGCTGCCCCGCACTCTCAGCCTGATGCCCCGGAGCTTCTCCAGACGATCGCGAATTATTTCCTGCTCAACGGTCAGGTCCTTGAAGCCGCTGATTCGTGGACACGGATTGGCCTTGAATTTCCAAGCTCTACCAACGCATTCAATGGCTTGTTCTTCGGCGGTTCGCTTTATTTTGAACTCGGGGAGTTGGATAAAGCGGCGGAAAATTTCAACAGGGCAGTCTTGCTTGCTACTCCTGAAACCCTTGAAGTGGCTGCCTCTTACTTTTGGTTGGGC
>JAQVUC010000008.1 GCA_028699715.1 Anaerolineaceae bacterium
GCTGGTTTCCATTGGCTTGCAGGATACATTGGCGTACCGCCAAACCTCAGTCCTAAGAGAAGCTAAATTATTGCCCGGCGCAAAGGCAGATGAAAGCCTTAGCGATGTCCGCATCAAGAACCCGATTTCACCGGAGCGGACCGTCATGCGCCGCAGCGCTTTGGCAACCATGTTTGAACTGCTGGAACGAAACAGCAAACACGCGGAGGGCTTGAACTTTTTTGAAATTGGGCCGGTCTTCCTGCCTGTGCCTGGCGAACAACTTCCGGAGGAACCTTTGCGGGCTGTGATAGGACTGTGGGGGCAAAAGAACCAGCCCGGTTGGTCAGGACGCAAACCGGAAAAATATAGTTTTTACGATTTGAAGGGTGTCGTTGAAGCTTTTATGCAGGGACTGCACCTTGAGAATCTTGTTTTCAGAGCTTCCAAAGAGAATTCGACCTTCCATCCGGGAAAGTTCGCTGAACTTTTGGTGGAAGACGAAGTTATCGGCGTGATGGGAGAAATTCACCCCCTGGTGAGACAAAACTACGATTTCTCAGAAGGCGCTGTGCTTGCGGCTGAACTGTATCTCGATAAGATCATGCCGTTGGTTCAGAAGGGCTTTGAAGTCAGATCGATTTCCCCCTTCCCGGCCATGAAGGAAGATATCGCCCTGATCGTGGATGAGCAAGTCCCTGCCAGCCAGGTGGAAGCTTTGATTCGCCGCGCCGGCGGCAAATTGTTGACCGATGTGCGCCTGTTTGACCTCTTCCGGGGAGAAAAAATTGGTGCTGGCAAGAAAAGCCTGGCTTACCAACTGACTTATCAGGCTTACGACCGCACTTTGAGCGTGGCGGACGCGGCTGCCATCAGAAAGAAAATTGTTAAAGTGCTTGCCTATGAGCTTGGCGCAGTTCTGAGAGATTCATAGCGAAGAGGAAGCCTGATACTGAAACTGGAAAAAGAAATGTGTTTTGTTAGAATCAAAGCTAAAAGGAGTTGTAATGAAACAATATCAGGTCATCTTTCATTTGGATGAAGAAGCACAAGAAAAAGTGCAGTTTGTCCTCAATAACATCATCAATCTGCTCAACGATTTAGGGGATGAGACTGTAGAGGTTGCGCTCCTGGCTAACGGGCCTGCCGTAAAAGCTTTCCAGACAGACGAGGAAAGATTTTCAAAATCAGTTCTGGAGTTGCTGGAAAGAGAAGTGCGTATTGTGCTCTGTAACAACGCGCTCAACCTGTTTGATCTTGAGCCGACAAGCATGCTGGCAGAGGCCACTATTGTGCCTTCCGGTGTGGGTGAGTTGGTCCGCAAGCAAGCGGAAGGATGGGCTTACATCCGCCCCTGATAAAGGTTAATAAAAAAAGTCCTGTAGTTTTCTCAAACTGCAGGACTTTTTATTTTAAGAAATTAGAAACTGTTCAAGCAATCATCAGAGGGATTGAATCAGGATCATCGTAAATCAGATCGCAGCCGGTGTGTTGGAGCAAGTGCTCCAGGGTGGTGTGGGGGGCAATCGCGGCGATTTTCAGGCCTTCCGGTGTGCGTTCCAGGATGGCCAGATCGGTAACGATTGTATCCACTGTTCCGTTTGAGGTCAGCGGTAAGGTGCATTCTTTCAAGACCTTCGGGTCTCCGTGTTTGGTGGTATGTTCCATGGCAATGATGACTTTTTTGGCACCGGCTACCAGGTCCATGGCGCCGCCCGGACCGGGCAGCATCTTGCCGGGCAAATACCAGTTGGCAAGATTGCCTTTTTCGTCCACTTGCAAGGCGCCGAGAACAGTGGCATCCAGATGCCCGCCGCGAATGATCCCGAAGGAAATCGCGCTGTCAAAAGTACAGCCTCCCGGCAGGCAGACAATGTTTGCCGCGCCCGCGTCGATCAAATCAGGATCGATTTCATCCTCTTCAGCCTTGGGTCCGCAGCCCAGGATGCCATTCTCAGCCTGGATGAAGACGGTAACGCCATCGGGCAGATAGTTTGTGGCCAGAGTGGGCATGCCCACGCCCAGATCGACAACATAACCGTTCTTTAAAAGGGTGGCCACATTTTTGGCAATGAACTCGCGGATATTGATTTCTTTTTCCATTAGGTCCCCTTTTCGGATTGAACAACCATATCAACAAAAATGCTGGGGATATCAATGTGATCGAAGTTTAGCTGACCAACTTCCACGATTTCATCTGCTTCAAGAATCGTAAATCTTGCCGCGGGTGCCATGATGGTATTGAAATTCTTGGATGTGCCGTGGCAGATGGCATTGCCCATTTTGTCGGCTTTAGTCGCTTTGACCAGGGCAATATCGGCTTTCAAGGGCTTTTCAAGGAAATACTCCTCACCATCCACCTCGATGATGGGCTTGCCTTCGCTGATCTGCGTGTGAATGCCAACCTTGGTCAGAAATCCACCAATCCCAAAAGCGCCAGCACGGATGCGTTCCGCCAGCGTACCCTGCGGGATGATTTCCAACTCAAGTTCCCCAGCTTCCCACATCGGACGCAGGTCTGTGTTGGTTGCCAGGTATGAAATGCGCACAGTGGGGATTCGTCCGGCTTTGATCATGCTCGCGGCAGGATACCAAATGCCTCCTTCGGCATTGCTGCAGTTGTTGCAAATCAGAGTGAGCTCTTTTGCCGGGCTCTCAGACAGCCATCTGAGCAGGGTGCCGGGCACGCCAACTTTGTTGAATCCTCCCACCATAACACTGGAACCATCCTTAAATTGATCCAGTGCCTCAGCTTTTGTTTTTACTTTATCAGGGGCTGCTTTTCCCACAGAACTCCTTTCCTCCTATTAGCGGTGAGCATAGGTCTGGATATTATACAGTGAAAAAGAAGCAATTCTTAATTTAAAAGTCCTGCCTGGCAGGACTTTTGACTGATCAAAATAATGACTCATGCGGATTTTTTTCATCCAGTTTTGCCAGGCCAAAGGAAGCCGCCGCCGCAACGATGAAGAGGATCGCGCATACCAGAATTGTGCCCCAGCCACTCACTCCGGAAGGGATGATGGCGGCGGTTGAGCCAAGCACCACCCCAATGATCAGGTGATACATGAAGGTGTAGTGCTTTTTGAAAAGCCAGTTGACCAGTTTGGCGAAGAGGAAAATCACCAAAACCACGCCCAAAACCAAGGGGATGATGACACCCAATTCCAAATTTTTGATACCGTTTGCCATGGGTTGGTAGAGCCCTAGGTAAATCAGGAAGTTTGAGGGGCTGAGACCAGGAACAACCAGCCCGAGCCCGGTCAGAGCGCCGCTCAACACCCAGGCCAAAAAGTTTGGCTGCATTTCGACCGTGCGTATCGTTTCCATCCAGCGCATCAGGAAAAAGGTACCTACAGCCGCCAGCGCTAAGAGCGCCCAATGCCACTGTTTGCGCCCTTCTTTTCCGGCAGTTTTCAGCAGAGAAGGAATTGTGCCGGCAATGAAGCCAATAAAAAGCCAGGTGAACTGGGCCGCAAAATTCTCAAAGGCGTAATCGATAACTGCTGAGAAGGCGATCACACCGATGACGCCTCCGATCCCGACCGGCAGAAAGTAGCGCAGGTGCTGGACGAATTTATTGCGGATATTGGCTAACCAGCGCACAAGCGGTTCGTAAATGCCAAAAACCACCAATAAAACACCCCCCGAAAGCCCGGGTGTGATTGCCCCGATCCCGGCCAGGATGCCTTTCAAGAAGCGCACAATCCAACCGATGACAGGGTTGCCTGTGGGTTGATCGGCTTGAGTTTCGATTGTTTTGTCTGTTTTGTTCATAAGTTCCTTGTCAGAATTCATACTCTCGCTCTTTCGCGGATATCGTGTTCATTCTACAACAAAGTGGGAATCTTTGGAAACGCAGACTGGATGAAAAAAATTCAATTTGGGATAAAAAGAAAAAAAATGGACCGTGTTTCTGATCCATTTATTCATACCTTGCAGCTCAGTTAATTTTGTTGCCCTTAAAGTCTGGTATCAAAGAAAGTCTTCAAAGCCGATTTCACAATAAGAAAATTGGCCCTCTGCTTAATTACTCCCTGAGGCTTTTTTTAATTGCTCCTCCAGGTAATCCAGCCAATGCAGGGTGGCTCTGTCGCGATAGAGGCGATAGGAATGTACGAACAGTTCATCCAGATTTTCCTGGTTGTTTTCGGGTAATTCCTTGAGCAGATGATCATACCATCTCTGACAGACCTCACGTTGTTTTTTGATCAGATCCAGCGCTTGATCGATCCCATAACGCCGGGCGATGATCAGTTTTCCAAGGAAATTCATGCGGATATCCCGGGCTTTTTGCACCGGGCTGGAGATCCAATCCAGCAAAGACTGCTTGCCTGTTGGAGTAAGTTTGAAAACGATCCTTGCTGGCAGGGAGCTTGTCTCAGTGCTGGGGATTTGTTCAATATAGCCGTTGGACTCCAAGCGCTCGAGCTTGGAATACAAGAGTGATTGTTTGAGATTCCAAATTTTGCCGATCCCAGCCATTTGCTCCAGCTTCTGGTGGATCTCATAACCATGCATGGGTTCCTCGTCCAACAAGGCCAGGATAGAGTGTTCCATTGCTAAAGGTAAAGCTTGGCGAGCCATAATTTTCCTTTCTTAGACCTGACACAGAAGGTCAAACGTGCTTACTTCTCTAGAAGAATTGTCTTATCTGCCTTATTGGGAACCAGGCAGAGAAATTGAAAATCTTCCTCCCCGATGGTCTGGTAACTATGAGGGATTTCAGCTGGAATAAAAAGCACATCCCCGGGCTGGACTTCGTACGGCACATCGTCAATGGTGACAATGGCTCTGCCGTTCAGCACGTATTGTTCGTGTTCAACCAGGTTAAAGTGCCGGGGCATGGAGCCACCGCTCTGGATAGTAAAATTGCGCATAGCAAAGTTGGGGGCTTCTTCATCAGAAATCAGAACGGCTTTTGAAGCGCCTGTACCCACGGTCAGGGGGACTGCGGGGACATCTTGACTGTGTTTAACGGACATAAGACCTTCCTTTCCCTCACTTAATCTTAACTCAATTTTTCTAAGGTGGAGCGGAAAGTTCGAACTTTTGGACTTTTAGTCCCGGGAAAGTGAAAATATTTTGCTATTGTGGAAAGATACAATCCTTGAGAAGGGATGTAAAATTGAAGCATGTCAGCTGAACCACTCTCAAGTGTAACTCGCAAAAAAGCCCTCTGGCAGGAAGCGGGTGACTATCTGATCTGCGTCCTGGGCGGGCTGATTTACGCCCTGGGGATCAACCTGCTTGTGCTTCCTTTTGGGCTTTATATCGGGAACCTGACCGGTATCGCCAAAATCCTGTTTGAATTACTTCAAAACGTGATCCCGGGTCAGCAAGACCTCACCGGTATCATCCTGCTTGCCCTGAATTTGCCCTTGTTGCTGATTTCTTTCCGGTCGATCAACCGCAAGTTCTTTTTCAAAACCATCATCACTGTCATCACGGTTACGGCGGTGATGAGCTTTGTGCCGGTCAAAGCCATCATCCCGGGTTTGGATGATTTGCTGACCATAACCATGATCGGTGGCATCGTTTGTGGCTTTGGGGTTGGGCTCAGCCTGAGGGCGGGCGGTTCTTCAGGCGGGGTTGATATTCTGGGAGTTTACATCAGCCTGACAAAACCGGACTTTAGCGTGGGCAAGGTGAGTCTGCTGATCAGTTTGCTGGTTTACGCGTATGCTCTTTTCACCAGTCCCCCTGTGATTGTGGTCTATTCGATCATCTTTACCATGGTTTACATGCTGCTTGTGGACCGGGTGCACTATCAGAACGTCAAGATCAGTGTGATGGTTGTGAGCAAAAAGCAGGAGATCTTGCCCTATATTATCGAGGAAACGCAACGCAGCGCCACTTACTGGCAAGGGCATGGAGCCTATACGGGAGCGGATTTCTTTGTGATCAACACGGTGGTATCCAAGTACGAATTGCTTCGCCTGCGCAAAGGCATCCTGGAGCGTGACCCCCAGGCTTTTTTGATCGAGAACAATGCGGTCAATGTGACCGGCTACTTTCCATCGCATTTCTTTTAGCTTGAATTTGAATGGTTTCGATTTTTTCTGTGGATGGATTGAAAAATCTGGTTTTTGGTACTTTTAAATTGAAGCATTTCTTTGCTGTTCAACAAAGAAAGATTGTTTGAACAAAACCCTTCAGAAATAAAAACTGGTAAAATTTATTTTGTTCAACTTTTAGCCAGACCCACATTTTTAACAAAATCTGCAGCACCGAGCTATCTTTAGGAGCAGAAGTATATGAGTCAAAGCAAGAAACTCACCAGTCACCCCGCAAAAAAACGTTTTGCTGCTGTTTTTGACTCGTTTATGCCCATTTTCGCCACCATTGCCGCTTTATTAGTTGGGGCGATTTTTCTGTTACTCCTGGACGCAAATCCCATCACCGCTTATTCAGCCTTGCTCGAAGGCGCTTTTGGCAGCTTTAATGCTTTTGCGGAGACGCTGGTCAAAGCTATCCCGCTTTTGCTGGTGGGGCTGGGAACTTGTATAGCTTACAGAGGCAGTGTCACCAACATTGGTGGCGAGGGGCAGATGATCGTCGGCGCGCTGCTTTCCACCTGGATCGGTTTGAGCTTCACCAACCTGCCGGGCTGGCTGATGATCACCATTGCCATGCTGGCTGGCATCCTGGGTGGAGCCGTTTGGGGCGGGTTACCTGGTGTGCTCAAAGCCTACTTTAACGTCAACGAAATTTTGAGTACGGTCATGATGAATGCCATCGCCGTCCAAATCATGAATTATATGCTGCGCGGTCCCATGATCGACCCGGTACAAGCAGAAGCCGCCTCACAGATCCCCCAAACCGCCAGGCTGGAAATGGCTTACCGCCTGCCGCGCCTGGTGCCAACCCGTTTGCACATTGGCCTCTTGATCGCCATCATCCTGGCGGTCATGGTTTACGTTTTGCTCTGGCGCACTACCCTGGGTTACCGCATCCGCGCGGTTGGACAAAACCAATCGGCTGCCAAGTATGGCGGCATTGACGTGAAAAAACACATCGTTTTGGCCTTGCTGCTAAGCGGCGCTTTTGCTGGTCTGGCAGGTATGATGCAGGTTTATGGGGTTAATTACCGCATGATCACCGATGGCTCCGCAACAGGCTTCACAGGCAATGCCGGCTTCAACGGCATAGTGGCAGCTTTATTTGGTCAGCTACATCCCCTTATCACCATCCCCGCTTCGATCTTGTTTGGCGGTCTGCTGGTGGGTGCAAATTCGATGCAGCGCATTGTACAGGTACCTTCAGCGCTGATCACTGCTTTAAACGGTTTGGTGGTGGTTTTTGTGGTCAGCAGTGAGTATTTCAGACGCCGCAGCCAACGCAAGCGCATTGCCTTCATCGAATCGGAAGACGAAGGCAAGCCGCCCAAAGAACGGTCTGAGGGGCTTGGGGAGGCGGCGTCATGATCAAAGATCTCTTCACCGCTACCGTAATTATTGGCATCATCTCCTCTGGGATCCGATTGGCGACCCCTTACCTTTACGCCGCTATCGGAGAAATGTTCGGTCAGCGCAGCGGCGTTTTGAACCTGGGGGTGGAAGGCCAGATGCTTTTGGGAGCCTTTGTGGCCTATTTCGTGGTGCTTAGAACGGAAAGTTTGCTCCTGGCCATTTTGGCTGCGATTGGGGTTGGTGCTTTGATGGGCTTGGCGATGGGTTTTGTCACCATCCAGCTGCAGGCTACCCAGGGCATCGCGGGCATCGGGTTTTATCTCTTTGGAATGGGCATGAGCAACTTGCTCTTCCAAAAACTGATCGGTGTGGTTGAAAATATCGACGGCTTCTCAGCCATCAAGATCCCTCTTCTGGGAGACATACCGGTAATCGGCGAAATTTTCTTCCGCCAGAACCTGCTGGTTTACCTGGCCTTTTTACTGGTGCCGCTTGCCTGGTTCGTCCTCAATAAGACCACGCTTGGCTTAAAAATCCGCGCCGTCGGTGAAAACCCTGAAGCGGCTGACTCGCTGGGCGTCAATGTCGCTTTGGTGCGCTACTTTACAGTGACCTTGGGCGGCATCCTCTCCTCGATTGCAGGCGCTTCGCTTTCTGTTGCTCTGCTGAATGTATTTCAACAAAACATGACCGCCGGGCAAGGTTTTATAGCGGTTGCCCTGGTGTATTTTGGCAGCTGGCGCCCCTTTGGCATTTTGGCTGGGGCCCTGCTTTTCAGTATGGTCAATGCCTTACAGCTCTGGATCCAGGTTTTGGGTATTCCAATCCCGTCTGAACTGGCTGTGATGCTGCCTTACATCTTGACCATCCTGGTACTCACGTTATCACTTACCAAAGGAAAAGGACCTTCCGCTCTCACGAAAGCCTTTGAGAGAGAAGGTTGATTTTTTTAGACCGGCAAAAGACGGAAAAGGAGAAGAAATGAAAAATACAATCAAATTGTTTTCACTTCTATTGATTACTGTATTGTTAGTGGCCGGATGTACTCAGGCGGCCCCACCAGTTGAAGAACCAGAAGTCTCAGACCAGCCGCTGCGGGTCGCAATTGTGACTCCCAGCAGCATGAATGATCTGGCTTTCTCACAGAGTATTTCCGATGCCATGCAAGCCCTCCAGAAGGAAATGGGCGAAGGCAAATTGGAATATGTTTACTCGGAAAACATGTTTGTTGTCGACGACGCGGCTGCGGCTATCCGTTCATATGCCCAGCAAGGTTTTGACATCATCCTGGCTCATGGCTCTCAATATGGCTCTTCTGTACAGGAGATCGCGCCAGATTTCCCGAATACAGTCTTTGCCTGGGGAACCACGGTGGATACCTTTGACATGCCAAATGTCCATGCTTATGAAGCTGCCTCTGATGAAGGTGGATTTGTCAATGGTGTGATGGCAGCCTTGTTGACTGAAACCAAGGTTATTGGCGTGGTTGGTCCGATTGAGACCGGAGACGCCAAGCTCTATATTGACGGTTTTGCAGCTGGTGTCAAATCGGTCGACCCCGAAATCGATGTCCGTGTGACCTACATCGGCTCTTTCTCTGATGTGGCACTGGCTGCCGAAGCAGCAACGACCCATCTATCCGCTGGCGCGGACGTGCTGACTGGTTCAGCCCAGATGGTGATTGGGGCCATCGGTAAGGCTAAGGAAGCCGGCGCTTATTGGTTTGGTACCCAAGCTGATCAGACCTCTTTTGCCCACGATGTGGTGGTGGCCAGCCAGGTATATCACTGGGAAGTGCTCCTTCGGGAAATCTTCGCGCTACGCCAGAGTGGCGTTTTGGGTGGAGAAACTTTTGCCGCCACGCTGGATAACGGCGGACAGGTGATCAAAATCAACCCCGACCTCGACCTGGGACAGGATGTACTGGACGAAGCCGAGCGTGTAATTCAGGGAATTATCGATCAAACGATAAGCATTCCCTAAAAAGTTTATACCAGGTTCTCTGGAGGGATTTCCCTCCAGAGAACCTTTGGGAGTCGGTAATGGAAATTCGTGCTGATCAAACCAACAAAACACCTTTTACGTCTCTGCAAATGAGAAACGTTTGCAAGCGCTTTCCTGGCGTTTTAGCCAACTGTGAGGTGGATTTTGACGTGGTCAGCGGTGAAGTACACGCCTTGTTGGGGGAGAACGGCGCTGGCAAAAGCACCTTAATGAAGGTCCTGTATGGGATGTATAAGCTGGATGACGGCGAAATTATCTTGAACGGCCAACCGGTTACGATTCAAAATCCAACAGTGGCGATCAATCACGGCATTGGCATGATCCACCAGCACTTTATGTTGGTTCCGACGCTGACCGTGGCTGAAAATGTGGCATTAGGCTTGCCCAGCAGCAAAGGTCCCCTGACAGATTTGGATGTAGTATCCGAGCGCATCGTCCAGTTGGCAAGCACTTACAACCTGAAAATCGATCCTTCAGCTCTGATTTGGCAGCTTTCAGTAGGGCAGCAACAAAGAGTTGAGATCATCAAAGCGCTTTACCGGGGGGCGTCACTCTTGCTGTTGGATGAACCCACGGCCGTTTTAACCCCACAGGAAGTGGATGAACTGTTCCTGATTATGCGCCAAATGACCAGTGATGGTTACGGGCTGGGTTTCATTTCCCACAAACTGCATGAGGTTGTTGAAATCAGTGACAGAATCACCGTTTTGCGCAATGGCAGAAAAATCGGGACCCAGTTGACCAGCGCTGTTACCAAGCAGACTCTGGCAAATTGGATGGTGGGTCGGGAAATTACCTTCATCACCAGTAATGATAAAATGGACCAGGGCGAAGTGCGCATAGACATGCAAGCGGTTTCCTGCCCCAGTCAACGTGGCACAGAAGGTCTGCGTCATATAGATTTGCAGATCCATTCCGGAGAAATTGTGGGACTGGCTGGTGTTTCAGGGAACGGGCAGCTCGAACTGGCAGAAGTAGTCACTGGTCTGAGACCAATCAAGGAAGGCCGGGTCCTACTGGATGGAGAGGACATTACCGGTTTGATACCTGGTCAGGTCACAGAAAAGGGGCTTTCCTATGTGCCAGAAGAGCGCATGAAGGACGGCATGATCCGTGACTTCAACATCTCTGAAAATCTTATCCTGCGCGAACATCACAAATGGCCGTTTTCTAAAAAAGGCTTTTTGCGCATACCTTACATCAACGAGCATACCGACAAACTGGTCGAACAGTTCCGCATCAAAACTCCCTCCCGAATGACTCTGGCCAAGAACCTCTCCGGCGGCAATATTCAAAAAGTACTGCTTGCCAGAGAACTTTCCCGTTCTCCCCGAGCCATTGTGGCAGCCCAACCGACCCGCGGTCTGGATATCGGCGCCAGCGAATATGTGCACGAACAACTGCTTGAACAGCGCAAACTGGGCACAGCCATCCTCTTGATCTCAGAAGATTTGGACGAGATCATGGCCTTGGCTGACCGGATTGCTGTGATCTATGAGGGGCAAATCATGGATGTTTTGCCCAGGCTTACCGCTACCAAAGAAGATTTGGGTTTACTCATGGCGGGTGTCCATCCTGGCGAGACAATCCAGAATTAAACAAATCTTTTTTACTCTCCCTTGAGACAATTTGAAGCGACCGCGTTGATGATCCAAGCCGGACCAACCCGGTTTTATATTACAATATATTCCTAAAGAATTGATCAAAGGAGAAATGCATGCCCAATAAACCGTTTCCATCGAAAAGAGCACCCTATTACAATGATATTCCCGATGAAAAATGGACTGACTGGCGTTGGCAGCTCAGTCACCGGCTCAATACGGTGGACGATTTTGAAAACCTTTTCCCACTGACCGAAGGTGAAAGAGAAGCTCTTAGCCAAACCGGCTTGTTTCGAGTTGATGTTACCCCCTATTTCGCTTCATTGATCGATCCGGACAACCCGGACGACCCAATTCGCAAACAGGTTGTTCCCACAGAAAAAGAACTGATTCCTTTCACGGGAATGATGGAAGACTCGCTGGCAGAGGATATGCATTCCCCCGTGCCTGGATTGGTGCACCGCTACCCTGATCGGGTTTTGATGCTGATCACCAACACCTGCGCTTCTTATTGCCGTTATTGCACGCGTGCCCGCTTGGTGGGCGACCCCACTCAATCTTTCTCAAGCCAGGATTTTGAAGCGCAGTTGGATTATTTGCGCCGAACCCCTCAGGTGCGGGATGTTCTGCTTTCGGGCGGTGACCCGCTCACCCTGGCGCCCAAAGTGCTGGAACGGGTGTTGAAATCCTTGAGGGAAATTGAACACATTGAAATCATTCGCATCGGTTCCCGTGTACCCGTCTTTATGCCCCAACGCATCACGGCTGAACTCACCGATATGCTGCAGCAATACCATCCGCTTTGGATCAATATCCACGTCAACCATCCTAATGAGATCACGGCAGAATTAGCCGAAGCTTGCGATAAACTTACCCGGGCGGGTATTCCTCTTGGCAATCAGTCTGTGCTGTTAGCCGGCGTGAATGATGACCCCTATTTGATGCGCCAGTTGGTGCAGGACTTGGTGAGGATCAGAGTGCGACCCTATTACATTTATCAGTGTGATTTGGTGGCTGGAGCGGGACATTTCAGGACGCCTGTGGCAAAGGGTTTGGAAATCATGGAGGCCCTGCGCGGGCACACTTCCGGTTTTTCCGTTCCAACTTACGTCATCGACGCGCCTGGCGGCGGGGGCAAAATCCCCGTGGCACCCAACTATCTCTTGAGCATGTCTGATCACCGCATAGTTTTGCGGAACTTTGAAGGCTTTATCACTTCTTACGAAGAGCCTTTAGACTATCAACGACCCCCCAAAGCGCTTACCGAAGCCTACCGACCGAAAAAAAGCACCGGACAGGAAGGCGTCTTTAGTTTATTGGAAGGGCAGTCGATGACTATCAAACCGGAAGGTTTTGATCGCTTGCACCTGCGCGGGGGCGAACAACACCGCCTGCGGAAAGACAAGAACAAGTGGAAGGCACTGGGTATTGGGGATAAGGAAGAAGATAAGGAAGAAGAATAAAGTCCAGGAGGCGCAAGCCTCCTTTTTTGAGGTTTAGCAGCATTTAGGTAGGCGAATAAATTGAATAAGCAAGGCTGGGGAAGGTTTTGCGAGAAAAGTGCTCAATTCGGCATCTAAAATTTACAGCATGTCCAGGGACGTCTTTCATTAGGCTGTATAAATCTACGATGTGAACAGGGATTACACTCAATGTGTTTTACAAAGCTGCAAATGGATTCAAGGGTGGTTTACAGTATGTTGTCAATACTTACAATGTATAGGCGGAGAGTTTTACATACATCTTGGAATTAACAGAACGTATAAGAGCAGTTTTTCATATAGCTTGACTTTTTTACTTCAATCCCCTATAATACCAGTTCCATTGCGGGGTAGAGCAGTGGTAGCTCGTCGGGCTCATAACCCGGAGGTCAGTCGTTCGAATCGGCTCCCCGCTACTGAGAAGGAACCAGAGTACGCAATACTCTGGTTTTTTGTTGGCCGCGCGTACAGAGGTTGCTCATATTTT
>JAQVUC010000231.1 GCA_028699715.1 Anaerolineaceae bacterium
CGCTTCCCGTTTGTTTGGCGCGCCTCCTGGTTACGTTGGTTACGAGGAAGGTGGTCAATTGACCGAAGCGGTCCGCCGCAGACCATACCGCGTGATCCTCTTTGATGAAATCGAAAAAGCCCATCCGGAAGTCTGGAATGCCTTGTTGCAAATCCTGGACGATGGCCGTCTGACTGACGGACAGGGGCGGGTGGTTGATTTCAAAAATACAGTTTTGATCATGACCAGTAACCTGGGCACTGAATTTGTGCGTAAAGCCGGCACTTTAGGCTTTTTGGAAAAGGATGAAGAATCAGAAGAGATCAAAGCCTCCAAGGAGAAAATTGAAAAAGTTCTTAAGGAAGCTTTTAGACCCGAGTTTCTCAATCGTATCGATGAGATTATCACCTTCGCGCCCTTATCCAAAGAAGATGTGGTCAAAATCGTTGACCTGCAAGTGGCTGAGATCATTGCCCGGGTCAAGGAATACGGTGTTGACCTTGCTATTGAAGATTCCGCCCGCCTTTGGCTGGCTGACCAGGGCTATGACCCGCTCTTTGGTGCGCGTCCACTCAAGCGAGCGCTGCAGAAATATGTTGAAAGTAAGTTGGCGATCAAATTGCTGGAAGGACAATTCAAACAAGGTGACCTTGTTCGCGTGAGCAAGATGGATGAGGAAAAGGAGCTGACCTTCACTGCTGACCCTACTGTTAACAGGGAGAACCAACAAGACGAGGCTCCTATTGAGGAAAACGTTGAGGAGAATCAGCAGGAAGGTTAAGAACCTTTTTGCTCTTGGTTTGTGAATTGAGCTTTGGATGCCTGATTCGAAAGATGCTTTAAGACAATTCCTGAGGGAAAATGCCCTCTTCAGCACCTTGGCCGATGAAGATCTGCCAGAAATTGCAGACGTTTTGATGCCAGTAGAGATTCCGGCTGGTGAGGTCCTTTTTGAAGAAGGCGAGGACGTTGATGGTTTGTTTCTGGTTGAAAGAGGCAAACTGACAGGCTCCAATCAGGAAGGGAATATCCAACGGACCTACCAGCGCTGGGATATCACCGGACTCTCAACAGGCAATTATTCCAAACTACGCCAGGAAACAGTCAAAGCCCTTTCTACCAGTAAGGGCTGGTTTTTCTCTAATGCGGATATCCACCAATTGAGCCTGAATCGGCCGGCTTTTAAGGAAACACTGCTGGTGCTGGCTAATAGCCAGGAGATGGTCCGCACCATGACCATGCCCTGGTTGGGATCGGGTGAAAAAGTCAGCCTGGTTGCTCGGAAACACCCAATTTTTCTACTTTTCGCCATCATTCCGCCCCTGGGAGTTTTTGGTCTTAGCTTGCTTGTGCTCAATTTTTGGATCAAAATTTCCTCGCTGGCTGCAATGATCGGAATGGTTCTATCCTTTATCTTCTGCGCGCTTTGGTTGGTCTGGAACATCAATAATTGGGCTAATGATTTTTATTTGATCACGTCCAAACGCATGGTTTGGGTGGAGCGAGTCTCTGGATTTTATGACAGCCGTCAGGAGGCTCCCTTGGGAACACTGATTTCTGTCGGCACCAGGACGACGCAATTAGGCGCGTTTTTGGGTTACTCTGATGTTATTGTCCGCACCTACATTGGCGATATCCGTTTTGAAAGAGTGGCACATGCCAAAGCTATTGGTAAATTAATTGAAAATTATTGGGCCAAGAGCAAGCATGTCGATTTGGAATTGGATGCCAAAGAAATTCGTAAGGCCTTACGGGCAAAGTTTGGTAAAGCCCCGGAAGATATCAGCTCCAAAGAATTAGAAGACGAATACGGAATTTCAAATGAGCTTCCGCAAGCCGAGATGGGCTTTTTTGAATGGCTCTTCAGCGATTTCCTGAAGGTTCGTCACGAGATCGGTGGCGCGATTACCTATCGAAAACACTGGTTTGTGCTCCTCCGCAAAGAAATTCTGGCTTTAGTGGGGGTTGTTGCTTCCGCGGTTTTCATGATTTCCGTTATCACGCGCAACATCACAGGAATCAATTATGGCATGGCGCTGACATTAGCAGTTTTTCTTTTGGTGGTTAGTGGGGCGGTGATGATCTACCAGTATGCTGACTGGCGCAATGACATTTTCCAATTGACTCCCAATCAGGTCGTGGATTTGGATCGCAAGCCTTTTGGGCGAGAATCAAGAAGGGCGGCGCCTTTGGAAAACATCCTCAGCATCGAATATGAAAGGCGGGGTATATTCCCGATGCTGTTCAATTTTGGGACGGTTTACATCACTGTCGGCAACACCCAACTTACTTTCAACGAGGTTTACCAGCCTTCAATCGTCCAACAAGATATTTTTGCCAGAATGGGCAAACACGCTGAGGAAAAAGAAATCCGTCAAACCACCCAGGAACGAGAGCGCATTGCCCAATGGTTCAAGGTTTTTCAGGAAGAATACTCCAACATTACATCCAGTGAAGATGTTACCTCCCCTTTGAATCCTCCCTCTATCTAAGGTAGAATATTTATAGAATATAAGTGGAGATCAAATGGCATTACTAGATATTGTTACTTTTCCGGATCCCTTCCTCCGTTTGAAGGCCAAACCGGTCAAAAAAATTGAAAAAGACATGCAGGTCCTGATCATTGACATGTTCGAGACCATGCGCAATGAGCCTGGAGTAGGTCTGGCTGCGCCTCAAATCGGTCAATCCATCCGCCTTGTCGTTGTTGAATATGCTGAAGAACCAGAAGATGAAAATGCCCCAACACCGGAACCAAAACGTTATGTCTTGGTCAATCCTGAAATTGTCAAGCGCTCAGAAGAGACTGTTGAAGGCATGGAAGGTTGTTTATCGGTCCCGGGTTTGATTGGTAATGTCGAGCGCAATGAAAGCGTCACTGTAAAAGCTTTGAACCGTTTTGGCAAACCCCAAAAAATCAAAGCCAACGGTTGGATGGCGCGCATTTTCCAACATGAAATTGATCATCTGGATGGCATTCTCTATATTGACCGGGCAACTGATATTTATGAATCCATCTCTGAGGAAAATTCTGAGTATATCGAGTAATGCATCTTACTCACCTGTCTCTTAGCAACTTCCGCATTTTTTCCCGCCTGGAACTTGATTTTCCCAGGCGGGTGATTTTATTTCACGGTTCCAATGCCCAGGGGAAAACCACAATTTTAGAGGCTGCCGCTTTTTTAGCCCTTTTCACCTCATTTAGCGCTGG
>JAQVUC010000232.1 GCA_028699715.1 Anaerolineaceae bacterium
GTCAACCCCAGCCCGATTTATGACTTTGATGAGTTCTACCGCTCTTTCGCGCCCAATATGCGTGTCTGGGGTTACAATGGATATGTCACCGGCAAGGATCGCCTGATGTTTCAACCCTGGTGGTTTGCCACACATCGATACGGAGGCTTCACCTGGTTTTCAACCTTTGGAGGCGTTATCCGCAAACATGGACTGTCAACACCATGGAACTTGATTGACATTCCCAGTGGCGCCTTGACTGTGGATGCCGAACAACTCAAGCAGAGCCTGGAAGAGTCTGAACTCCTCACGGGAATGGGAAAGCTCTTTCTGGAATATGAATGGAGCAAAAGAGCGATTGCCATCTATTATTCTCATGAAAGCATGCTGACCAGTTTCTGCCTTGGCAAAGAAAATCGTAATGGCATCATTGATCCCGATGGACCCATGCATGATTTTTATTTCAGCAGACATCAATTGAGATATCAGCTAGAGGAAATGCTCTTCCAATATGACTTTGTCGCCCCTGAACAGGTCACAAGAGGAAAACTCGAAGAGTATAAAGTCCTTTTTATGCCAAGGATCATTGCCCTCGCCGATGACGAAATCAACGCCTTGAAAAATTTCCTGGCCAAAGGCGGGCGAATCATTGCCGACATCCTTCCGGGAGCATACGATGAACTAGGCATAAGGCGGCAGCAAAACCCACTTGACGGCCTGAAAAACATCCATTTGACCGGCAGCAATTTTTCCGACAAGGACCCGCGGCAATGCGCAGATATGCATGCGCTTTTAAGTGAGTCTGGACTGTCTAAAATTTTGCATTCCAGCATAAGTCCTTCGCTGGCTGGACGTGAGGCCATGCATTTTTGCAAGGGGCAGATGAATGTCTTTGTCATTCTGCATAATCCAGTGCGCGGCGCGGCAGAAAGCGATGCCCAGATCATAACCTTGCCTGAAAAAGGCCATCTGTATGATCTTCGCGAAGGACGATATTTGGGGCATACGGACAAGTGTCAGATTCTGCTGACTGAGAAATTTCCGGCCGCGGTATTTGGCTGTTACCCCTATGAGGTGACCGGCCTTCAGGTCGATTCGCCAAGGAGTCTGAAAGCCGGTGCCGACCTCTGCCTTGAACTGGCGGTTCAAAGCTCGGAAGGAAGCCCCGGCCCTCATCTCATGCATCTTGCCTTGACTGATCCAGCCGGCAACTCACGCTTCCACCTGAAGCGAAATCTTGTCGCCGAAAATGGAAAAGCAAACTTGCGGATGCGCATGGCATTCAATGACTCAAAAGGACAGTGGCAGCTGCTTGTCAAGGATGTGATGACCGGTATGACCGCCACACGCAAATTCTCAGTTGAATAACTTTAAACAAAAGACAGTATATGGACCCCTACCAGGCAAGATTTACTTTTTTCTGGTATAATGACCAGGAAATTTTTTATGATTCCCAGAGTGATCTGGACGCCAAGGTGAAAAAGTATGCAGACCAGGGCATTACCCATCTTATCACTTTTTCTTGCACGCATTTTCGCTGGACTTTCAAGCCATGGTGGAAAGAAATCAACCAATGCCTGGCCAAGATTGTCTGTGCCGCTCATAAACAGGGACTGAAGATTATTGAACACCATTCCTCAGAGTTGGCCAGTTATCCCAATTCACCGGAAAACTTGGAGCGCCTGCGGAAAGGCTTGCTTGATCGTGGCTCCTCTCTGGAATCCTGGCCTGGCTTGCTCGATTATTTGACCGGACCAGACTCCCCTGCCCTTCAATGGGCCCAGATAAATGAGAAAACACTGCTCCCGCATGTGGCTGGCTATGCGGCCACCAGCCGCTGTTACAACAACCCCGAGTATGTCTGCAATTACCTGAACTATCTTGAAACCGTATATGCCACTGGTGTTGACGGCATTATGACCGATGATGTACAGTACTACTGCCACTGCCAATGCGAGCATTGCAAACAACTGTTCAAAGAAAAGTACCAGGCCAGCCTCCCCCCTCACGATCAATGGGAGCAATGGTGCGGAGATATGCGCGACCCCAGTTTTATTAAATGGTTGCATTTCCGCTTTGACTCCACTGCGGCTTTTCATCAAAAAGTCAAAAATCATTATGACAAACTTGGCATGAAGCTGTTAAGGCCAAATTATGTATCCCTCGCACTGACACGCGATTGGACCGCCGCCTGCGTCGAAACCGTACCACAAATGGATTGGTTTTTTCAGGAATGTGCGCGCTCATGCGTAATCCGCTATTCCTGGCTTAAATCGCTCTCCGAACAAAAACATCGCAGCATGGTTGCAAAGCAGCGAGGCATTCCTCATGGAATCCTTTTCTACGCCTATAACCGCGACCAGCTGATCTTTTCCTGGGCTATTTCTTTGCTTGCCGGAGCCTTTTATATCAACACACCGGAAGGTGGCGAATGCGAGCTGGATGAAAGTGAGGTCCGTTCCTTTGAAAAAAAATATGCCAGTGTGCTTTTCAATGTGGAAGAAATGGCGGAAGTTGGCTTCCTTGATCATCGGGAAAACCGCTTCTTTGCCGCCGGATATGAAATGTCACGCATGGAGTTTTGGATGCAGGCCTGCATCCTGAATAATATCCCTTGTCTCTTGCTTGACGCAAATGCGCCGGACACCTGGAAGAAGTGCCAAGTAATTTGTCTTAACGAACTGCACCTCCTCTCCAAAAATCAGATCGAAGCCTTGCAACAATTTGCCCATCAGGGCGGATGCCTGGTGATTTCCGGGGTGCCGGGCTCACAAGTCATCGACGGGCGGGAGCGCACACTGGAAGAATGCGAAGAACTTTGGAAAATTCCTTTTCGGCAGAGATTGGAAAACGAATACATGATTATACCCACCGGCCTGGGGAAAATCTGCTTGCTTGACATGCATTTTGCATATCCCGGCAGCCAGGAAGAGCTGCAAACCATGTTCGGACAGAACCACATGAATTTTCGTTTTGGAAAAATGCCTTTTGAGCTGCTCAAACAAGCTGGGTTCGTTTGCGCCAACACCTTGCGTAGTGAAAACAAACCAACGGCAAGTTCTATCGCCGAATTATACGAGGGATTGCAGAAGCACGGGAAAAAAGTAGCGAGTCTGTTGCTTCGCTGCCTCGGCAAACATAAAAGAGCTCAACAGCGTCTCTCCGGTCAAATCCCGGCCAAACCCCTCATGGGAGGATGCGGTCGAA
>JAQVUC010000233.1 GCA_028699715.1 Anaerolineaceae bacterium
CATCGGAAAAACCACTCGATAGTCCGATATTTGGTGACATGTCGCATCCTGTGTTGTCACAGCGAGCGAAGCGTGGCAATCCGCCTTTTCATCAGCCAGCGCTCACGACGTCAGGTAGAAATTCGCAACCTGACCTACACGCTCACAATGGCGGATTGCCCAGAAGAAAGGCATTCCGCCCTACAAGCTTTCGTATAAAGAGGGTAAAAAAAAACGGATGGAGACAAGCCCCCTCCGTACGAATGATTCCGTGTTTTTTAATCTGTCATTCTGAACGAAGTGAAGAATCTTAACAGTATTGCCACAACGATTCCGACCCAGTATCGATAAGATCCTTCGCACTCGAAGAGTCCTGCGGAAAAGAAGCTCAGGATGACGAAAAAAGACATTCAGGACGACATATTTACTGTCATTGCGAGCAGAACGTGGCATTCCGCCTTTTCATCGGCTCTCACTCACGACGTCAGGTTGAATTTCGCAACCTGATCTACATACCTAACATTCCGTCAACGCTATCCAGCCAGAATCTGCGATATCCGTCCGACGAAAAGGCTCGGTCGGATGTGAATAAGAATAAATGCACCTGCACTTGCAAACCGTCATATTCAAAAACAATCGGTCTCCCGTCCTTCTCAAACAATTCTCTAAATCCATCCACCTTATGCTCATATTCGGTTCGTGAGGTGCCTTTGGGATCAACGAAAATGATGTGATAATCGGTCCCTTTTTGAAGCCAAAATATGAAGTCGGGCTTAAAGTTTAAGACTTTATTTTCGAACGGATTATAATAAGGCACGTTGACCTGGTCGTAGGTTTCATCCACCCGGCTAAACAGCCACCAGTCCATCTTCCCGAACTTATTCTCTGGCTCTTCAAGGTATCTGATCAGTTTATCGAGGAACCTGACTTCGCTTTCCACCTTGATCACTGTTCGGATATATTCGATCTTCTCGTCTTCAGAAATTAACATCGGCAAATAATAGTGCTGCGCGACATTGACAAACTTGACCGACTGACCCTTGTAGTCGAAGATATCAATCGTGCTTAATTTTGCAGATTGATTAAACAAATCATCAAAACTAAGCTGCCCGGTATCATATTTGGCACGCAGCTCCGCCACTTTTCTGGGTTTTTCCTTGAAGGTTTGCAATTGTGATTCAAAGCGTTCAAATTCGATCTTGGGTAGAACCAGCCGAACACGCCTGTAATGGTTAATCTCATCTTCCAGCAATTTGAACTCGTGGAATTGCTTACCATACAACGTAGAAAAGCGCAGTGCCTGCCCCAACAGGACTTCCAGATTGGTATAGTTGGGTCCTTCAGTCCGAAAATGTTCTGAAGTATCTTCAAGATTCTTGCGCAGCAGGCTGACCTGGTTTGGCTGAGCGTTATACATTGCCAGCAAAACCCGATCATCATCCAGGTACTGCATATACTTCTCAAACACAGCCAGGTTCTGAGCTGAGAGTGAGAATTTTGCCATGCTTTTTTTCTTTTCAGCCAGGGGCTGATCTTGCATTCTGTATACCGGCACCAAGAGAGTCTTACCTTTCACTTCCTGCCAGTTGACTTCCAGGCTGATCTCCTGGCTGCCCAATTCTTCATCTTCCTGCTCCAGGTTCTCAATTACCGCCGTGAGGGCTTCACTATTGGTGCCGAAGATAAACTCGCTTTCTAAAATCAAAACATCGTTCTTTACCTGCTCAAACAATGCCTCTTCTTCAGTGGTAAGCAGACCGCCTGTTTTCAGGTAAGCAAAGCGTTTGCGTTTGTCTTTGACTGGCTCGATGCGCGCGCCACGACCCACGGATTGCAAAATGAATTTTTTTGCGTCAAAGCCAACGCCAATGTTGATATACATGATCACATTCGGTCGGTTGGAATCCCAACCCTCATAAAAACTGCGCGACCCGAGCAGCATGTTGATGTCGGAGCCGTCTTTATTCAAACGTTCAAAGAAGCTTTCTTCATTGAAATGCTGGTTGATCTCGTAACCTGTAAATTCTTCAGTTAACCACTTCGAAATGTCGCCAATGCGGATCAGGGCAAAAGGTTCGTCGCTAGTTTTCAGCTTCAATGCCACTTCCTGTCGGTCGGATGGGCGGATGAGCACCTCAATTTCACCCGATAAATCGCAGTTAAATACTGCCTTTCGCAAGTCTGCCTGGCTGACGCTTTCCAGTTCGCGATCTGCTATTCGCACCGGAGTATTGGCTTCATACATATAGGTTGGGTGCTGCCCCAACTCATCGCGCAATTCGCTTTTGGCATTCTGCCACTGACTCTCATCGATTTGCCCCTTGCCTATCAGTGCCAATTCCCTGAAAAACATCTTCAGGTCGGCATCCTTGGTGTTAACTGAGTTGACCAAGGTCATCAACAAGGGTCGGTGATAAAGCCTTGTGTCCACTGCCCGCACCCGTTCCTCCTGTTGGCGTGCCAGGGTAAGCATGATCAACGCCTTCAGGACGATCTTCTGCTTCTGGTTATCGGTAAAATCTTCTTTTTTCCGAAACGCCTTGGTATCTTCCTCGAAGATGTAGATATGCTTGCCAAAGCCAGCCTGGATGAATTTGCTCAGGTTAAAGTCGAATGCGGTGGTGATGATATCGCGAGGGTCGGTGAAGGTGGCAGAAAAGTTGAAAAGAAACCCATTGCGGGACATGATCGAATAGATCTGCTGGCGCTTGGAGTCTTCCTTGTCACCTTTATGGGCTTCATCCAGCAGCACATACCAATGCCCGTTGTTGTCATAACTGCGGAAATCAATGATCTTTTCTTTCTGCTCATCCGAAAGGTTGTCCGACCGGTAATAAAAAATGTGGCATTCTGTACCGGAAAAGAGCCTTGGAAGGGCATGTTTGACCTCGCTGTAATCTTTCAGTTCATGCAAAATGATATTCAGATCACCAATTGTATTGAATTCTTCCACGTGAGAACGCAGTTGCTCCAGCAGATCGTCGCGATGGGCGAGCACCAAGATGTCGTTGCGCGGAACTTCACCGCGTTCCATCAGCAGTTTCAGCAGTTCCACCAGTTTAACGATCACCAGTGTCTTGCCAGAGCCAGTTGCCATCCAGAATGCCATGCGGTTTGAAAAGTGGTCATACCCCAAGGAAGCCTTCTTTTCATCGCCCTCGACTGGGTAATAAGCTTCGAGCAGGCTGATGAGTGC
>JAQVUC010000234.1 GCA_028699715.1 Anaerolineaceae bacterium
CTGCGCGGATGAGTAATGCCTTTATTGACTAACAGCGCGTAAGTGCTGCAAAATCTTTATACCTGGAGGTTCAATGTTCTAGCATGCACAAGAGAAAACTTAAGGTAGTAGTTGTTATGAGAGGAGACTCAAGATGGCTGTAGCTTCAAAAACGGTTCCATCAGGTCAGAATTGGAATGCACGCCTGCGCCGATTTTTCCGTTGGCTGACTAGTCCGCACGTTGTGCTTTCATTGATCATGCTGGCTGTGATGATTTACATGGTCATTATTCCGTTATATCGCATGATCCTGACCACCTTCTCTGTGCAGGAAATGGATCTGCGTGTCCTGCCGGGCGCTGAGGTTGGAGATCTGACTCTTTATCACTGGATCAGGATGCTGTCTGGCAGAATCAGCCGGATCATGACCTACGAGCCGCTCACCCATTCCCTGACGATCTCCTTTGGCGCAACAGCTCTTGCCCTGGTAATTGGCGGTTTGATGGCGTGGTTGGTGGTCAGAACCGACGTACCGGGCAAAGGGATTATCAATACCCTGGCAACGGTTCCCTACATTATGCCCTCCTGGACCATCGCGCAGGCGTGGATAGTGCTCTTTAAGAACCAAACCTCCGGAGGAACGCCTGGATTGCTGGAATTCATAACGCGCAGCCCAACCCCAGATTGGCTGGCATATGGTCCTTTTCCGATCATCGTCAGCAGTGCCCTGCATTACTACACCTTCTTTTTCCTGTTTGTCTCAGCGGCACTTCTCTCGATCGACTCCTCCCTGGAAGAAGCCGGTGAGCTTGCCGGCGCGGGTCGTTGGCGCATTATGAAGAAAATCACTTTTCCCCTTGTCATTCCTGCCATTGCCTCCGGCTTCATCATGACCTTTTCCAAGACCATGGGAACCTTTGGCGGACCAAACGTCTTGGGTGTGCCTGTGCAGTACTACACCCTCTCCACCATGCTCAGATCCAATACAGGTATCGGAAACTATGGAGACGGCTTTGTGCTGGCGATCGTGCTGATCTTGTTCGCCATGACGACCATCATGCTCAATCAAAAGCTGATAGGCACCAGGAAGAGTTACGAAACCATCGGCGGACGCGGCTTCATGGCCCAAAAGCAGAAACTTCGCAACTATAAAGGGTTGCTCACAACTTTGGTTGTAATCTTCCAATTCTTTATTGCGGTGCTGCCTCTGTCCCTCCTGATCTATAGCACCTTCATGCTCAGGACGGGCGACTATAGCCTCAGCAACTTCACACTCCAACACTGGATAGGAAAAGGGATTATCAACATTAACAGTGGTGAGCCGGGTGTTTTGCTGAACAAAAAGATCTACCTGGCAGCCTGGAATTCGCTACGGCTCGCCTTTTTCACCGCAATCTTCACGGCCTTGTTAGGGATAATTCTTGGATACGCAATTGTCAAAGGCCGAGGCACCAAGCTCTCCAAGTTTGTCGAGCAGATTGCTTTTATTCCCTACGTAATTCCGGGCATTGCTTTTGGCGCGGTTTACATTTCGATGTTTACAAGATCGGTGGGTCCGATACCTCCCCTGTACGGCACATTCGCCTTGCTGGTGGTGGTATCGGTGGCCAAGCATATTCCCTATTCCGCCCGCAGCGGTGTATCTGCCATGCTGCAGGTGGGGAAGGAATTGGAGGAAGCTGCAGCCATTGCGGGGGCTGGACCCTGGCGAAGGTTTAAGCGCATCATCTTCCCCCTTACCAGCACCGGTTTTGTTTCCGGCTTTCTGATGACCTTTATCACGACCATGCGAGAGCTTTCGCTGATCATTTTGCTGGTCACCCCCACCACCGCAGTTTTGTCCAGCCAGACCATGCGGTACATCGAAAATGGAAACGAACAACAAGCCAACGCGGTCATCATCATTCTGATCGTGCTTGTGCTGATTGGCAACTTTATTATCAGCCGGTTCCGCGGCGGAAGCCTGAAAAAAGGCCTGGGATTATAAAACGAGGAGAATATGGATACACCAATCATTATCAAGAACTTAACAAAAAAATTTGGAGATGTAGTCGCGGTCAATAACGTCAGCGTTACCATCGATCCTGGATCATTCTTAACCCTGTTAGGGCCTTCCGGCTGCGGTAAAACCACCCTCTTGCGTTGTATTTCCGGCTTGGAAGACCCGGACGACGGAGAGATCATCATTGGCGATAAGCTCGTATATTCCCGTTCAAAGGGAATATCCCTGCCCGCTGGTCAGCGCGACCTCGGGCTGGTCTTCCAGAATTATGCTTTATGGCCGCACATGAACGTCTATAAAAACATCACTTTCGCGCTTGAAATCCAAAAAATGACCAAGGAAGAGATGGACATCCGTGTCAAAGAATCCCTCAAAGAAGTCCAGATGGCGGGTTACGAAGATCGCTACCCCCGCGAGATGAGTGGTGGTCAGCAGCAGCGCATTGCCCTGGCTCGCATGTTGGCCTACCGGCCAAAGGTCTTCCTGATGGACGAACCGCTCTCAAATTTGGACGCCCGCCTGAGAATGGACATGCGCACTGAACTCAAGCGCTTGCATCATATTTCCGGTGCCACCACCGCTTACGTGACCCATGACCAGATCGAAGCTATGACCATGTCCACCAAGATTGCCGTCATGAAACTGGGTGTCATCCAACAGATGGACACACCAGATATGGTCTACCACTATCCAGCCAATTTGTTTGTTGCTGACTTTATCGGCAACCCCAAGGTGAATCTGATGCCAGGGTGGGTTACAGGGCAGAATTTAGTGGATGTTGGCAAATTCAACATTCCCGTCAAAACATTTAACCAAACAGGTGAGGTGGTGGTTGGTTTACGCCCCGAAGATATCATGATTTCCACTGAACCAGTTGATGGCGCTGTCGAATTCAGTGCCTATTCAGTTTTACCCTCGGGCGCTGATACAACCATCATTGCCCGCAAGGGAGATACCGAGCTGACCATTAAGGAAATGGGCGTCAGCAAAATCCAGATGGACCAACCCGTCTGGCTTTCGTTCACGGAAGATGCGATCAACCTTTACGACAAGGAAACAGAAGATCTGATTACTGCGTAGAGATAGTCGAGGATTCAATGGACTCTTTCCTTTACCTGCCAAGGAGGTCATTAGAGAGAAGAAAACTGAGCAATGGATAGCCGATGTTTTATCAACTTAGAACCTACTATAG
>JAQVUC010000235.1 GCA_028699715.1 Anaerolineaceae bacterium
CAACGTTTTTTCCGTTTTTAGCTTTTTCCACCATTTCATAGGCTACAGTGGGAGGTCTGAGTTGATCTCCCTCTCCCGCAATCGCCAAAAAAGGCACTGCAAGATCAGCAATGACATCCAAGCGGTTGCGGCGTGAAGCAATCGCTTTTTGTACGTTGGCAATACCTTCAGGAGTTGTGCCTGAAATCAACTCAAAACAGGTTTTTTGGACACTTTGATCCCAAGTCAGTTTAGGGGCCATCTTTTCAGCGGCATAAACACTGCCCAATTTAAGTACTTGTTCGGCATCTACCCGACGATTTTGCTTTCTCTCAGAGTCATCTTCCTGAGCGTTACTGGTCACCATTATCAGTCCATTTAAACGCTCAGCATACTTTTCAGCAAAGGCTAAGGAAGTGTAACCACCCATTGAGTGTCCAGCCAAAATAAATTTTTCAATCTCCAGATGGTCTGCCAATTTAACAATGTCTGAGGCAAATTGCTCCAAGCTGCCATCGGCCGAACCAAGGTTGGTCAGTCCATGACCCCTGAGATCAGGCCGAATGAAGCGCGCCTGGTCGCTGTAAAGAGCTACAAGCTCATCCCAGATGGTGTGATCCAAGGCGAGACCATGCAATAAGAAAATGGTTTTGCCAGTTCCATCAATTTTGTAGTGCATATTTAAGTCACCGAGCGTTGCTATCATAACTCCTCCATCTCTTCCAAGGTTTTTTGGGCAAACTCAATTGCCTGATTAAAATCCTCAACATATTTTAAGACCTGAGCTTCTCTGATCATTTCCAACAAAACACCAATTTTTGGACCTGGTTCCAGGTGCAGGGCTTTTTGAAGCTGGTCCCCATCGATCAAATGAGGAGGATCAACGATTTCTTCATAGTTAGCAAACCATGTCCAAATAATTTTGGTAGCAAAAGCATCAAATTTCTGATTTACAGATGCATCTGAGGCGGATAAAAACAAGTACAGAAGCGCGCTATCCAGACCATAAGAGCCGAAATCGCGGAAATACCTGTAAAGGTCCAGGCGTTCAAGATCTTGTTTTTCAGCCCAACTTTTAAAGGTGAGATAGCCACCACAAAGGGATTCCAGGTATTTTCTTTCTTTCTGGCCTAATAAAAAGGCTTTCATGAATCTTTCGGAGACTTCTTCAGGATTCAATTCAGCAAAGTTTTCTTCTTTTGACCCTGGTATCTGCTGGTTTTCTGGTGCAAACCGATGCTGCATAAAAAACAAAGAGAACAGAATCAGCAGTTGCTTTCTTGACCGTCCACCCTGAATGTTTTCAGAGAGAAGAGTTTTTAAGCCAAGGACGTGATCAGTTGGTAAACAGTATCCATTTGGAGATGAATTCTCAGACAAGGATAAGGATTTTTCCTTTTCAATTAGACCCAATAATTCTTCCAAGTCCCGTAACAAAGAAAGGTAGGACTCTGGATAAACCTCCGGTGAGAAGCCAAAAATGCGCTGATTAAGTTGGGCGAGAATTCCAGAACTCTGCAACAAGGCAGCCGTTTGATCAAGACCGGGCAGATCCAGGCTTTTCAGGAGTTCATCCCGAATCCTCTCCCCTGAAATTCTATTCAAATCTATTGTGGCTACGCGCAGTGCGTCCAGAAATTCAGGGTCATGTTTGAGATCGTAGGTCCTGATCATCCTTACAGCACGCAAAACGCGCAAGGGGTCGCTTTGCAGAGAATTGGGATTGGATAGCCTGATCCGCCTTTGTTTCAGATCAGTCAGACCTCCCAAGGGATCAATTAATTGGTCGGGTTGGTCAAGGTCGATGGCCATGGCGTTGAGTGTGAAATCCCGTTGGCTCAAATCCTCTTCCAGGCTGTTCCCAATAAAGGAAGTAAAGTCGAGTAGCAGTTCTGTTTGCCGGCCCTTTTTTTTTAGAATGACCCGGGCTGTTTGGCGCTCATCGTCCAGGGTAAAGCCTACTGCCCCTAATTTCCGTCTGACCGCGTTCGCAAGTTCGACAGAAGCGTCCGCTACAACAAAATCGAAATCCTTGACTTCCTTTTCCAGCAGTAAATCTCTGACCGCCCCTCCCACCAGGTAAATTTTTCCGGTTGGATAGGCAAGCCTGATTTTGTGGAGCAGGTCCAAATGATCTTGATTAAGTTGGAGGGACATATTTCTCCGGATTTACTACTCCGATGAAGGGCAAATTTCGATAATACTCGTCCATATCCAGGCCGTAACCAAAAACAAATTCGTTTTTGATCTTGAAGCCGCAGTAGCGGATGGGCACATCCACCTCCCGCCTTTCATATTTGTCTAGCAGAGTGCAAATAAACAAGGAGGCGGGATTGCGTGTTTTCAACATATCGATCACAGAGGCCAGGGTATTGCCACTGTCGATGATATCCTCGAGGATCAAAACGTGCTTATCCGTGATGCTTGAATTGAGGTCCAGTGTGATGCGAACTTCCCCTTCTGATTTTCGGACACCGCTGCCGTAAGAGGAAACGGCCATAAATTCAATTGCCAAAGGCACACTGATTTGGCGCACGATATCGGTGGTGAACATAACCCCACCCCTTAAGATGCAAATGATCAGTAATTCTTTGCCCTGGTAGTCACGGCTGATTTCAGCGCCGAGCTCTTTGATCCTGTCTTGGATTTGTTTCTCAGTGAGGATGATTTTTTCGAGATATTCTGTGTAGTCCTGGACCATGTTAAACCTCAATCCCTGGGCACCTGGTGACACTTCCGACAGCGAGCTTCGTACATTTCTGAGGCTCCCACGATCACGATTGGATCGTGGTAATGAGCGGGCTGATTGTTCACGAGGCGTTGTGTGCGGGTGGCCGCTTCACCACAGACCATGCAGATGGCTGAAAGCTTGTCTACTTTATCAGCCCTGGCGATCATGAAAGGCATGCAGCCAAAAGGTTCTCCCCGAAAATCGGTGTCCAAACCGGTCACAATCACGCGGATATCTCGGTCCGCCAGTTGATTGGCGACATCGACGATGGCATCGTCGAAGAATTGAGCTTCATCGATCCCGATTACGGTTACTTCAGGATCCAGTTTTTCCAACAGTTCCTGAGAAGAATTGACTGGTATTGCCTGGTAGTCTGCTCCCGAATGAGACATGACCTTGTTATAAGCATAGCGGCTGTCAATAATTGGTTTGAAAACCTGAACTTTTTGCTTGGCGATGGT
>JAQVUC010000236.1 GCA_028699715.1 Anaerolineaceae bacterium
TCTTCAAAAGGGCATCGACTGTATCGTAACCAACTTTGCCAATGGAGATGTGATTGGCCACACCAGCAACAGCGAAGCAAAGATCGCTTGCGCGCAGGCTGTGGATGAGCATCTTGCCCGGGTTGTCCGGGTCGCCCAATCTGAGGGTTACGTGACCCTGATCACAGCCGACCACGGCAATTTGGAAGTGCTGCTTACTGCCGCGGGTACACCGCACGTTTCGCACACCTCCAACCCGGTACCCTTCATCCTGATCGACCCTCAAGCATCAGAAGAAATCCAATTAGCTGATGGCAGTTTGCGGGATATCACCCCCACAATATTGGACATTATGGGTCTCGAAAAACACCCTGCCATGGCGGGCACCCCCCTGACCAGCCCCCGCGAATGGGGAAAAGATCGCAAGGTTCTGCTGATTATTCTTGATGGCTGGGGGGAAGGCAGCCGCGACGAAAACAATCCCATTCACTTGGCTCAAACACCCATCTGGGATGCTCTCTGCCGCGATTTTCCGCTGGTGCATCTGCACGCTTCAGGAGAAGCGGTCGGGCTGCAAGCGGGCAAACCAGGTAACTCAGAAGCGGGTCACATGAATATTGGCGCGGGTCGGGTGGTTTTGCAAGATGACGTGCGCCTCGACATGGCGCTAAAAGATGGCTCTTTCTCGAAAAATGAGGTCTTTGTTGAGGCGATCGAAAACGTCCTGAGCAAGGGAACCAATTTGCATCTGATCGGCCTGCTTACCGAAAAAAGCTCGCATGGCTCCATCGACTATCCCCTGGCTCTTCTGCGATTGGCCAAAGAAAAAGGGCTCTCAAATGCCTTCCTGCACCTGATTTTTGATGGGCGCAGCACAGAACCAGGCAGCGCACCAGCCCTGCTGGAAAAGCTGGAGGCAGAAATGCACGAAATCGGACTTGGGACGATCGTGACGGCAGTTGGAAGAGGGATCGCCCTCGACCGGGATGCTAACTACGCCAGGATCAAGAAAGCCTACGAAGCCATGGTGTTGGGGCAGGGAACCCCCTGGTAACCAGGCGCGAAAGCGAAAATCGAATGCCTGCAAACTCTTTTGACCTCCATCATTTTTCGCCCGATTTGTTTTTCAAGCTGCGTCAATTGAATCCAGGTGTTGGTGAATTGGCGCTTTACGAGTTCCAATATGCCCTCAAGAACCTCACTCCGGCAGAAGGCTGGGCAAACGTCCAGCCAGAACCAAAGGAAACCCTGCTGGAAAGAATTACTAAACCAGAATTCTTCACAAACATCCAACTGAAACCGAAGCAGGGCGATCAAATTATTCTCGACCAAACCATTACTTCTCTCACCAGGCAGCTTTTTGTCGGCCTGGTCAGCGGATTTTACCCACTCGATTGGGTTGATGAGCACTTTTACTTTGACGTTCGTTCTTTCGTGTTCTTTGTGCGCACCCATTACATCACTCCAGCCATTTGCCAGCGTTTTGGGGGCTTGCCATACCAATCCTTTGAACCAAAGCAAGCCCTCCTCGACCACATGTTCGAGCTTGGCTACAAAGATTTCGCCCGGGCTAACCAGGAAATCGATCTGGCATTCATCCAGGTGGTCCAATCCTGGATCGCTTCCAGGGGCACACGCCTCTTGCTGACCATTGTTGGTCCAACTGCTTCGGGCAAATCTGAAATTGGCGGGCGTTTGCTTAATTCTTTGGCAGCCGCAGGTTTTTCTTGTACCGCGGTTGAAATGGATAACTTCTATAAGGACCGCGTTTTTCGCGACGGCCGCCCGATGGATACGGCGGTCATTCATTATCCCCTCTTCTTTGAGTCAATTAACGCGCTTTTGCGTGGAGAAGCAGCGGAAATCCCCTGCTATGACTTCATCCAGGCTACCTCCAGCCACGATTTGGATGGCCACGTGCGCCCGGGTCAGTCTACCCAAACCATCCAGCCAGCCGACATCATCATCCTTGAAGGCAACTTCCCCTTCCACATTCCCGAAATAGCCAGCCTGATCGATTTAAAGATCGTCTATTTTGCCGACGACCCAATTCGACTCAAGCGCAAGTGGAAAAGGGATGTGGACTTTCGGAAAAAATACGATCCAAATTACCTCGTAAATCGCTACTTCCGCACCCAATCCCTGCGGAATGAAGAAATCTACCAACCCATGATGCAGTGTTGTGACATTATCGTGGATACCACAAACGCCCATTTGTGGCTGCAGCCAGATTTGAAATTACGAGAAGGAAAAGAGGCCTGTTATGTTCGATAAATTCCTGCGCGGACAGATTGTGGAAGCAAACACCAAAATCGTTATGCTGATTCTGGACGGTTTGGGTGGGCTTCCCCGTGAAGAGGGCGGCAAGACTGAACTCGAAACCGCCTGCAAGCCCAACATGGATGCCTTGGCCAGCAAATCGGCGCTGGGCATGACCATTCCCATTGGTCCTGGCATCACGACCGGCAGTGGTCCTGGTCACCTTTCCATCTTCGGCTACAACCCCCTGGAATATCAGATCGGACGCGGCGCTTTGGAAGCGCTGGGGGTGGATTTTGAACTCGGTCCCGACGATGTGGCTGCCAGGGGCAACTTCTGCCTGGTGGATGAAAATGGACTTCTGACAGACCGCCGTGCCGGCAGACTACCCACTTGTGATAGTGAACGCCTTGTCCAAAAGCTGCGGACAATCAAACTGGACGGTGCAGAAGTGTTCGTGGAAGTTGTCAAGGAGCATTGCATTATGCTGGTTTTGAGAGCGCCTGGTCTGGGAACTTCCCTCACCGACTCAGACCCCCTGGTCACCGGCGCAGCACCGCTCAAGGTTCACGCACTGGAAGAGTCCTCCCAACACACTGCCGCCCTGGTTAACGCGTTCCTCGAACAGGCAGAGGGCTTGCTGAAAAACGAAAGCTCCGCAAACATGGTCTTACTGCGCGGCTTCGCCAAATTCCCCACTATGCCCAAGTATCCGGATATCTTTAAATTGAATGCCGGAGCCATTGCGATCAACGGTATGTATCGTGGGGTGTCCCGCTTGGTGGGCATGAATGTGCTCCCGGTCGATGGCACGGAGCTCAGCGATGAATTCGACTGCCTCGAAAAGCACTGGTTAGAATATGACTTTTTCTACCTGCACTTCAAAAAGACAGATACCTTTGGTGAAATGGGGGACTTCGACTCAAAGGTAAA
>JAQVUC010000009.1 GCA_028699715.1 Anaerolineaceae bacterium
CAGGGTGAAAAAGAAGAGCGTGTGCCGTTGAAGATGGAAGAGTTCGCCCGCGTTTTAGGGGGCGGAATCGTGCCCGGTTCCATCGTGTTGATCGGAGGCGATCCGGGCATTGGCAAGAGCACGCTCACCCTGCAAATGGCGATGCAGCTGGCTGAAGAGAACACGGTTTTGTATGTCTCAGGCGAGGAATCGGAGCGGCAAATCAAAATGCGGGCTGTACGCCTGGCGCAAGGGGCTGCTTTACCGCGCGAACTTCTGCTGGTAACCGAAACCAACCTTGAGGTCATATTTGACCATATCCAACAGATCAAACCGGCCTTGGTGATCATAGACTCGATCCAGACCGTGACCATGCCGGAGATGGAATCGGCGGCCGGGTCGATCTCGCAGGTGCGGGAATCAGCCGCCAAGCTGCGTGAAATGGCTAAGTTGACTGGTATTACAGTTTTCCTGATCGGTCACGTCACCAAGGAGGGCACCATCGCCGGGCCTAGAGTGCTGGAGCATATCGTGGACACCGTCCTATATTTGGAAGGCGAACATTTCCAGTCTTATCGTCTGCTCCGTTCAGTTAAGAACCGCTACGGCGCCACCAGCGAGGTGGGCGTTTTTGAGATGCAGGAACGGGGCATGGTGGAAGTGCGCAACCCCAGCGAGGTCTTTCTGGCAGAGCGTATGATCAACGCGCCTGGCTCGGCTATCGCCGTGACCATGGAAGGCACCCGCCCACTGCTGGTTGAGATCCAGGGGCTAACCACCCCAACCAGTTTTGGCAATCCGCGCCGGACCGCCAATGGGATCGATTTTAGCCGTCTGCTGATCATTAGCGCGGTGCTGACCCGCCGTCTGGGCGTCAGCCTGGGCAACCAGGACGTGATCGTCAACGTAGTCAGCGGCTTGCGCATCGACGAACCCGCGGCAGACCTGGCCGTGGCTACAGCAATAACCTCTTCGTTCCGCGATCAACCTGTCCGGGCTGATACAGTTCTGATTGGCGAGATTGGACTTTCAGGTGAACTGCGCATGGTGGGACAAATGCAAACGCGCCTGCGTGAGGCTGCAAAACTGGGCTTCAAACGCGCGGTTGTTCCCAAGCGCTTGCGTAAATCCGAACCCTGGCCGGAAGACATTGAAATTGTGGAAGCCCGCTCTTTGCGTGAAGCCATGAAAGCTACTTTATTTGAGCCTGAGAAAAAAGAAAGCAAATCAAGCTGATCTCAAGAGAAATTGCGGTATGATTTCTAGCAGGACCGCCCAAGGAAAGGCGCAATATGAAAGCACTTAACCAGATCCCTTTAATCCATTCCACCCGAAAAAATCACGCGCTTGAACACGCCACGATGAAAATTTTGGCGCAACGCTACCAGGGCATCAAAATGATGGGGCATTCCAACCCGGGTGGTTTCATGCTCTTTGCTGATTTGCCAACCGAAATCGTCACCGATGCAGTCCTGGAAGCCAGACGGCGTCTGCTGGACGGGGAAGCGGAGTTGGCCGTCCATCCTGGCTGTGGAACTAATGTCGCGGCTTCGTCCTTTCTTTCCGGTTCAGCTGCATTTGGCCTCTTGATGCTCTTGAGCAGGGGCAAAACCCCCAAATGGTGGCATTATTTGCTTTCAAGCATTGTGGCTGTGCCTGTTTATATACTATCGCGCCCAATCGGTCCGCGCTTGCAAGAGAAATACACCACCGAGGCTGACATCAGCGGTTTGGATGTGAACCTCATCCGCAGCCAAAAAACACGCAATAGTTACATTCACCAGATCAGCACGCATTCATAATGGCAGAAACAGCAAAACCCAGCCTTTACCTCCTGAGGGGAGATGACAGCGTCAGGGTCAAAGAGATCCTGGCTGGTTTTCAGGCCGGACTGGGCGATCCCAGTATGGCTGATTTGAACACTGTGCATCTCAACGGTGAAGGGCTGAGTTTTGAAGAGTTGCAAGCGGACGCGCTGACCATCCCGTTTTTGACCGAGCGACGTCTGATCATTGTTGAAAACGCCCGGCAGATGTTAACCAAAACGCCCAAAGAGAACCAAAAGAATTACCTGGATTTATTTGAGAATCTGCCCCAATCCAGCGCGCTGGTCATGCTGGTGGAAGATCAGGTGATCAAAAAGCGCGGGGAGCGCAATTGGGAGCATCTGAAGTCTTATGAATGGGTCATCAAGTGGCTTGACAAGCATGCTGATAAAGCAGTTGTGGTTGATTGCACGCTCCCGGATGAGGAGGACATGCCAGCTTGGGTTTTGCGCAAGGCAAAAGAGCTGGGTGGGGCTTTCAGACCCGACGCGGCCCATCTTTTAGCCAGTTACGTGGGCAATAACACGCTTCAAGCCGGGCACGAGGTTGAAAAACTGATCCTTTACGTGGGGGATTCCGGGATCGTGGAGCCGGATGACGTCATGCTTTTGACTGCCCATGAGCAGGAAGGCAACATCTTTTCTCTGACCGATGCTTTGGGGGAGCGCAATGCGGTCAAAGCCATGCAGGAATTCCAGATATTGACCGAAAAGAGCGATGTGATGGAGCTTTCCGGGATGATCCACCGCCATTTCAGGCAGCTGATCCAGGCCAGGGAAATCATCGATGAGGGCGGCAGTGTTCAGCAAATCGAGAAAGAATTGAACGTGCTCAACTTTATCGCGCGCAAACTGTACACACAGGCACAGCGCTTTAGTTTGCGGAAACTGCTGGATGTTTTTGCCGAATTACTGCGCATAGATGAAGGAATAAAGACCGGCGGAATGCCAGGCCAAACGGCTTATGAGCTTTTGATCGCTGAATTGACCCGATAACTCTGGTTTTTGAAGGGACAAGATGCCATTTAACATCATTCGCAACGATATCGTCAAGATGAAAGTGGATGCCATTGTCAATGCGGCCAACCCTGAACTTAAGCAAGGTGGCGGCGTGTGCGGCAGGATTTTTGACGCCGCCGGTGCAGAAGAGATGCGGGCGGCCTGTGATGCCATTGGCTTTTGCCCCACCGGCAGCGCTGTGATCACGCCCGCTTTTCAACTGCCAGCAAAATTTGTGATCCACACTGTGGGTCCGGTCTGGCAGGGTGGCGGGCAGGGAGAAGAAGATCTCTTGCGCAGCGCTTACCGCTCCAGCCTTGAGCTTGCTGCTCAACATGGGCTCCAGAGCATCGCTTTCCCTTTGATCTCATCCGGTAGTTTTCGCTATCCCTATGAACAGGCGCTGGCGGTTGCCCTGGATGAAATCAACCGTTTCCTTTTTGAAAGCGATATGCAGGTTACCCTGGTCATGTTCGACCAGACCGCGACCGCGCTTGGGTTCAAACTGCGCCATGACCTGAAAAGCTACATCGACGACCATTACGTAGAAGAGCACCGGATTCGCAACCGCCGCGACGTTTATGGACCTCAAACAACGCTTTACGAAAAACAGGTCAAACCAGCTCGCGAAGAGCCTGACCATTCCCAGGAATACGATTTGGACTATCTGCCTCTCGTGCACCCCAGCATGGCGATGCAGGAGGAATTGGTCTTCCCAAAGGAGAAAACCTTTTCAGAAGCGCTGCTCAGTCTGATCGACGCCAAGGGTATGACCGACGTGGAGACCTACAAGCGCTCCAATATCGACCGCCGCCTTTTCAGCAAGATCCGCAGCAATCCCGGTTACGCGCCCAGCAAGTCCACCGTTCTCGCTCTTACCATTGGACTGAAGCTCACGGTGAAGGACGCGCAGGATTTGCTTGCCCGCGCGGGCTTCGCCTTCAGCCCCTGCGACACGCGCGACCTGATTGTGCGCTATTTTCTGGAACATGGAGAGCATGACATCGCCACAGTGAACGCTGCACTTTACGATTTTGACCAAGGACTCTTAGGCGTCTAAAAAATGTCGCCTGCCAGGCGACCACAACCAGGGCATGGGGGAATATGATAGACCTCAGATCAATTAAGGAGGTCTACAATGAACAAAACAGAATTGATTTTCATCCTCGACCGCAGCGGGTCCATGGCGGGTTTGGAAAGTGACACCATTGGGGGGTTTAATGCCACAATCAGCGATCAGAAGAAGATCGATGGGGAAACACGGGTGACCACCATCCTGTTCGACAACTTCTTCGAGGTCTTGCATGACCGCATCAACCTCCAGGATATTGCTGCTTTGACCGAGAAGGATTACTTTGTGCGCGGCAGCACAGCCTTATATGACGCGGTGGCGCTGGGCATCCACAAAATTGTCAACGCGCAGAAACAAACCTTACCTGAAGGCCGAGCTGATAAGGTCATCATGGTTATCACCACCGATGGTTACGAAAACGCCTCGCGCGAAACCAACGCCGCCATGCTGCACAAGATGATTGACGACTGCAAAAAGGAAGGCTGGGAATTCCTGTTCCTGGGTGCCAATATTGACGCTCAGGCTGCGGCTGCGAGTATTGGGATAGATAGCAGCCGGGCTTCGAACTATGTTAAGGATAAGCAAGGGGTAAAGGTTCAGTATTCTTCACTCAATTATGCCATCCGTAATATGCGCTCTGGCGCACCATTGCCCGAGGACTGGAAGGCCGACCTGGACGAAGATAACAAACGCGCCAAATAATGGGGGTCATCAGGGGGATCAGGGGGTTGGGCTGGGACTATAAGTGTCCCAGCCCATTTCTATAGTTGAGTCTTGTTTGTGCCGGTCTCTGACCGAGCATATAACTCAAAACCGATTGTGCCGGTCTCCTGACCGAGCACATGACTGATGAACCATATAAAAAAAAACCGCCTACTTAGCGGTTGGTGTGGTTTGTTTGTTGGGTTCTTTGACAGAAGCTTCTTTTTTAACCGATTCAGAAGGTGACTTGGCGCCATTGCCGCCGTCCCCATTATCCTTGTGACCGTATTGTTGACCAGAGGGGGAGCGGTTATCGGTGGCGTAAAAGCCTTTACCCTTGAATACAATGCCAACCGGTTGGTAGACCTTGCGCAAAGAAACTTCCTTGCAGACCGGGCAGACCGTCAGCGGGTCATCCGTAAAGTGTTGAAATTCATCAAAACGATGACCACAATGTTCGCATAAATAACTATAGATTGGCATTTCTTACGTATTACTCCTAAATCAGAACCATTATAGTACCACAGAACGGCTCTTTCACGAATAATGATAGTACAGCCTGGTTAACTATTTGTTAGAAAGGGTGCGTCTGTCTCTCCCGTGTATCGTATATTAATGAAGCATGTGCTTGTTTGCGATATAATCCGAAAGATTATGGAAGAAAAAGTTAAACAAGAAGAAAAAGGTCAAAACCTGGTTGCCGATAGCGAACAGGGTGTACTGGAAGGAACAGAAACTTCCAAAAAATCCCGAGGCAAACGGCGCGGGTGGTTGATCCTCCTGGCAGTGCTGGCAAGTCTGGCGGTGATCCTTTTTGCTCTGTATCAGATCCCAGCTATTCACGATCGGGTTTATTTCTACGTTACCAGCGCGCGCTCAAAGATCTTTTACTTTTTTAAACCTCCGGCTCAATCCGAGATTGAAATCTCAGATGAGACGAGCATGAGTGAACAAATCGGAGCGACTTTAACAGCTTTCGTGCCTACAGCAACCCCATTGCCCACGCCCGAACCAACCCAGGAGCAGAACGAGACCCAGGCGGCCGTTTCACCAACTGCCACGGCTGCCCCAACCGCCATCCCCCCGGCGGTACAGTTGGAAGGAATCGTGCAGGAGTACCAGCGCTTCAACAGCTGCGGACCAACCAACCTGGCTTTGGCTTTACGCTATTGGGGTTGGGTGGGTGACCAAATGGACGTTGAACAGGTGGTTAAGCCCCGCCTGGAAGATCGCAATGTGACTCCTTCAGAAATGCTTACCTATGTGCAGGAACAAACCGAACTGGATGCGGTCTTGCGTCTGGGTGGTGAAGTGGACCTGCTTAAACGCCTGGTGGCAGGCGGCTACCCGGTATTGATCGAAAGAGGTTATGTAAACCGCGATGACGGCTGGATGGGGCATTACGGCGTGGTGGATGGCTACGATGACGCTCAAGGCGCGGTGCACATCCCTGACACCTTCAATGGTTATATTTGGATCAAATATGATGAACTTCAAAAAGTATGGGACGAATTCTCAGGCTACTATTTAGTAATTTTTCCCCCAGCTGAACGCGAAATTGTTCTGGGCTTATTAGGTCCGGACGCGGACCCAGCCTACAATTTGGACCGCGCTGTGGAGAAATTTCGCCAACGTGCTGAGACGGTTGACCGTTCTGAACAATATTTTGCTTATTACAGTTTGGGCGAATTGTTGGTGATGAAGAAACAATATGCTGACGCTGCCGAGGCTTTTGACCAGGCTTTCAGTGTTTACAATTGGCTCCCGGTCGATGACCGCCCCTGGCGTATGCTCTGGTACCAGGTCGGTCCCTATGAAGCTTACTATTACACCGGCCGTTACAAGCAGGTCATCAGCCTGACCTACAAAACCATCACCGATACGCCCCAGCCTGCCCTTCCGGAGACCTTCTTGTGGAGTGGGCGTGCCAATGTGGCCCTTGGTAATATTGACACTGCCATTTTCGATTTTCAACGCGCCCTGCAATGGCATCCTGGTTGGCAGCCAGCTGTAGACGAATTGACAGCGCTGGGTGTTGAGCTTGATCCCTAAATTTTTATATACCTAAAGAGATCCTTATGTCAAAATCAACCGAAGAATTGAAAAAACAAATACGCCCTGCCTCAACCTGGCGCAAACCCTGGCTTTATTTGGCCTTGATAGTGGTGCTGGCTTTGTTGGTCATTGCTACCCTGCAGGTGCCGGCCATTGAAACCAGGGCGCGTAACCTTTACTCCACCATTTATTACCGCTTGAATCCACCTACGGAAAATGTGTTTGGACCAGCTCAACAAGGCACGGTCAGCTCCCAGGTGATCGCGACCTTGACCGCTATGGCGCCTTCAGCTACGCCTGAAGCAACAGCCACGCAGGCAGAAACGGTTCAGGAAACTTCTCTGCCCACAGAAATTCCCCTGGCGACAGCCACAGCATTCCCTGTACCAGCCAGTTTTGTTCTAGATGGTATGGGCTTGGAATATCAAACTTTTAACAATTGCGGTCCAGCCAATCTCTCGATGAATCTAACCTATTGGGGTTGGCCGACTGAGCAATCCGTCACCGAAGCGGGCTTGAAAACCCATAAAGATGACCGAAACGTCATGCTGCAGGAGATGCAAGCCTACACGGAGGCAAATACAAATCTGAAAGGGCTGATCCGTTTTGGTGGTGACATGGAAGTGATCAAAGCGCTGCTTTCGGGTGGTTTTCCGGTCCTGCTGGAACGCGGACACACGGATGAAGAAGACGGTTGGATGGGGCATTACAGCATTGTTACGGCCTATGATGACAACACGCAGACCGTGCAGATACCGGATACTCTACTGGGCATGATGAGCATGAACTACGCAGACCTTGAAAAAGATTGGGCGCATTTTGACGGCATTTACCTGGTGGTTTACCGACCTGAACAGGAAGAAAGCGTCCTGACCCTCTTGGGAGAAGACGCTGACCCGGTCAAAAACCTGGAGAGAACCCTGTCAAAAGTTGAGGCACGCACTCTGCAGGTAAGCGGGCAGGATCTTTTCTTTGCCTGGTACAGCAAGGGTTCGGTTTTGGTTGAAATGGGCAATTATGTTGAAGCTGCCCAAGCCTACGATCAGGCTTTTGCTGTTTACAGCCAACTGGATCCGGGTTTACGACCCTGGCGCATCACCTGGTATCAGGTCGGACCATACCTGGCCTATTACTACTCCGGACGGTATCAAGACAGCCTCAACCTGGCTGAGCAGACCATCGCCAACACCAGTTTCCCCTCACTGCCAGAGACCTGGTATTGGGGCGGGCAGTCCGCCTTGATGCTGGGTGATAAGACCACGGCAGAAAAATACTTCCGCAAAGCACTGGAATTTTATCCGAACTGGGATCTGGCACTCCAAGGTTTGGCGCAAGCAGAATCCTAAGGTAGCCGCCTGGAATCAGAGCAAAAATAGGCTTTCTGCTTAGCAGGTATAATGCAGCCGATGAATAACCTAACTCAAAAACACACGTTTCGAAAGAGACTTACGCGGAAAACTTTGTGGAAGAAGCCCTGGTTTTACCTGGCACTTCTGCTGGCTGCGGCTGTATTAATGGTGCTGGTTTATCAGATCCCAGCCGTGCATGAGAGGGCTTACTATTATGTTGCCAGTGCGCGAGCCAGGATTTTCTATTTTTTCAACCCCCCTGAAAAAGAAGTTTTTGTTCCAGAAGAACAAGAAAATATGGAGCAGGAAGCCTTCAAAACTCTGACAGCGCTGGCTCCGACGGCCACGTTCACGCCAACCATTACGATGACGCCAACCATCACCTCCACGCCCGAGTTTACAGCCACCCCGACCACTGTGCCAACCAATACACCCATCCCAACCCCGCTGCCAAAACAAGTATTGCTGGAAGGGGTTGAGGTTGAATACCAGGGATTTAATAACTGTGGTCCTACCAACCTTTCCATGGCTTTGAATTTTTGGGGATGGGAAGGTGATCAACATGTGACTGAAAAAGTTCTGAAGCCCTTCATCAAAGACCGTAACGTCATGCCCTATGAGATGTTGGGTTACGTTCAGGAACAGACCGAGCTGAACGGCATCGTCCGCTACGGCGGCGACTTGGAAATGGTCAAGCGCCTGGTTTCAGCCGGCTTTCCGGTGATCATCGAGCGTGGCTATGTCGACCGTTACGAAGGCTGGATGGGGCATTATGGCTTGATCATTGGTTACGACGATGAGAAGCAAGAAGTCACCATCCCGGATACCTATTTGGGCATGATCAAATTAAGTTACGACGATATGAATATGTATTGGGCTCAATTTGACAACATTTACCTGGTGGTCTTCCCCTATGAACGCGCCGAGGAAGTATACAATATCCTGGGTCCTCAAATAGACGCGGAATATAACAAACAACACGCCCTTGAGCAGGTCAACGCCCGGCTCTATGAACAAAAAGGACGGGAACTGTTCTTTGCCTGGTACAGCCGCGGCTCGATCATGGTGGAAATGAACGATTATTTTGGAGCGGCTCAGTCCTACGATGAGGCTTTTGCAGTCTACGCAACCCTGGAAGAAGAGGAAAGACCCTGGCGCATGCTTTGGTACCAGACCGGTCCTTATTATTCCTACTATTACATGATGCGCTACCAGGACCTTTATAACCTGACCAAACAAACCCTGGATAAAACTCCCGAGGATGCCATCCCTGAGACCTGGGTTTGGAAAGGTCGTGCCGAAGTCAAACTGGGTTTCCGCGATGAGGCGATCGAAAGCTTCAAACAAGCCTTGGTCTGGCACCCGGATTGGTGGGTAGCCATAAACGAATTGGAAGCTCTGGGCGAAAGCGTTCCCTAATCATTTGAGTGTTGAAGATGAATAAAATCAGCAACTTTAATGCCAAAACCTGGGACCAGTGGAGTCAAGAGGACTTTGTCTGGACTGTGCCCTTATCTGCGGAGAAGTATGCCCAGGCAAAAGAGCGCGAAACGGAACTGATCCTGACCCCCATGAAAAAAGCACCCTTGTGGTGGTTTGAAGGTTTGGGAAAACGCGTTTTAGGGCTTGCCAGCGGCGGTGGGCAGCAGGGACCGGAACTGACAGCCCATGGCTATGAGGTCACCATCCTGGATATGTCCACCAGGCAACTGCAAGCGGACGCGCTGGTCGCGCGGCGGGAAGGTTACCCAATCGACCTGGTCAAGGCTGATATGACCAACCCATTCCCTTTTGCTGATGCTTCTTTTGATTTTATTGTTCATCCGGTTGCCAATTGTTACGTCGAGGATATCGAACATGTTTGGCGGGAAGCTTTCCGCGTATTACGTCCAGGAGGGGCTTTAATGTCAGGCTGGACCAACCCGATCATGTACATGGTTGACGAGGAAGCTTTTTATTCTGATGAAGTTCCGTTGGAGATCAAACACGCGCTGCCTTATAACAGCCGCCATGAAGAACAAAAAGGACTGGAGATCACCACCGGGAGTGGTTACCAATTCAGCCATACCCTGGATACCCAAATTGGCGGGCAGCTGCGGGCAGGCTTTCAGTTAAAGGATTTCTACGAAGATAACGAAGAAGATAACCGTTTGGGTCAGTACTGCAGCCTTTATGCCGCCACCCTGGCAGTCAAACCACAATAAGCAAAATCGATTCGGAAAGCTGAAATTATGACCGTAACACAGCTTACGCTAATTTTTTTGGCGGTAATTGTTTAGAATATCCTGTTTTGGCATCAGGATGGCTTTGGGTTCACAAACGCTCTTGCAAAAACAGCAGCCCACCATGCACAAGAACGGTTCCGCCACCCAGACATGTCCCTGGTCATCTATTTCGTAAACTTCCCTGGCACACAATTCCAGACAAGCGCCGCAGTCCGTGCATAAATCTCTTGAAATAGTTGGAAACCAGGGGATCTGCTCCCGGGGATATCCGCGCCAGGTGCCGTAATCCCGGGCAACAATGGCCTTACCGCTTGCTCGTTTTTGGAAATAACGTTTATATTCCTGGCTGAGCACCTCCCGGTAACTATTTATTGATGATTTGGGAACAAAATTGTGTTCTTTTACACCTTTAATCAACAAGTCGCCGGTTTCTGGTCCATCCGGCCTGACCCCGTCCTGAAAGAGACGCGCAAACAGCTCTTCCAAACCCAACAAGCCAGCCGGGACGTTATCGATGTTGATCATGCGGTAACTAAGAGCCATGAGGGTTAAACCTTTTACTTCAAACAGTCTGCCGCAGCCAGTTTGAGGTGAGCCAACATGGCGGTCAGCCCGTTGCTACGCTGAGAAGAGATGTGATGCCAAAGCCCCAGAGTTTCAAAGAAAGTGAGATCGGCTTTGAGCACTTCTTCAGCTGGTTGACCGTTGAGCATTTCGTTTAAAATTGCCACCATGCCTTTGACGATCAGAGAGTCGCTGTCAGCGCTGAACACCACCTTGTGATCCTGGCAGTGGATGTCAAACCAGACGCTGGACTGGCAACCTTTGACCAGGCGGTCTTCCGTTTTCAGGGCGGCATCCATCTCGGGCAGATCCTGCCCCAATTCGATCAGATATTCGTATTTTTCTTCCCAATTATCCATCAGACCAAAATCGTCAATCAGATTTTGTTCAATTTCTTTGACAGAAGGTTTTTGAGACATGCTTAGCTCCTGATCCTCCGAATAATCCGTTCGATGCCATGGGCAAGTTGTTCAAGATCTTCACGGGTGTTATAAAGAGCCAATGAAGCGCGAACGGTTCCCGGGATCCGCAGGGCGTCCATGATCGGCTGGGTGCAGTGCTGCCCGGTGCGAACGGCAATCCCTTTGGTGTCCAGGAGGATACCCAGGTCAAAGTGTTGAATGCCCTCGATGTTAAAGGGTAGGATGGCTGAACGGCGTTTTGGGTTACCGTAGATCTTCAATCCCGGGATCGTGCTGAGCAACTCCTCACCAAAATCAAGCAGATCTTCTTCATAAGCCTGGATGGCTTGAAAATCAAAGCTATTAATGTAATCGAGGGCGGCGCCAAGCCCGACCACGTCGGCCACGTTGGATGTGCCGGCTTCAAACTTGAAGGGCAGCACATTGAAGGTGATTTTTTCAGGGGTGACCTGGTCGATCATATTTCCACCAGAAATAAATGGCGGTAAGGCTTCAAGCCATTTTTCTTTGGCATAGAGGACGCCAATGCCCATGGGGGCGAACATTTTATGACCTGAGAAAACATAGAAATCCGCGTCGATAACCTGCACATCGTGCAAGGTGTGTTGAACAGCCTGGGCGGCATCCACCAGGACAGGCACACCAGCAGCATGCGCCATCCGCACAATTTTTTCAACAGGATTTATGGTGCCCAGCGAATTGCTGATATGGTTGACGGCCAAAAGGCGGGTTTTTTCGCTCAGCATATCTGCAAGAATTTCCAGGTCCAAATCACCATTTTCATCAAAGGGGACAACTTTGAAGCTAGCTCCTTTGCGCTGACACATCAATTGCCAGGGGACGTAATTGCTGTGATGCTCGAGTTGGGTAACGATAATCTCATCACCAGGTTTGACAAAAGCCTCGCCAAAACTATACGCTACCAGGTTGATCGACTCGGTTGTCCCGCGGGTGAAAATAATTTCATCAGGGGACGCGGCATTAATGTAGGTGGCTACTTTTTTTCGTACATTTTCGTAAGCATCGGTAGCCTGGATGGCCAGCGTGTGATTGCCCCGATGAATGTTTGAATTGATGGTCGAGTAATAATTGCTGATAGCATCGATCACGCTTTGAGGCTTTTGAGTTGTAGCGGCATTGTCAAGGTAAACCAGGGGAAAACCATTTACCTGGCTGGAGAGGATTGGGAAATCATTTCTTGCGCTGAGGATGTCTTTGCTCATTTACGTCTTCCTTATAATTTGAGTAGATTTTACCACCTCAGCCTGTTGGATTTTCCGGTTTACAACCTGGGGGAATCGGCCTTGGCATCTAAGCCCGGTAGAACGCTTTAGAAACGGACGCCCGGAGAAATGGCAAAATGGGTACTTTTAGCTTGTTCATCAAGAATAATTTTCTGGCAGTGAGATACAATTGTTAACAACTTAAGCTTTACAGATTTTTAATGTTTCAATCAAAAGCAAAGTCCATGGAGGAAACATGGCTGAAAAAATTTTGGTCGTTGATGATGAGATTTCCCTACAGGAAACTTTAACTTATAAATTACAGAAGGAAGGTTATCAGGTCGAGGT
>JAQVUC010000237.1 GCA_028699715.1 Anaerolineaceae bacterium
ATGCCGCGTCAGAATCATCAGGTTTCATTACCGAGAAAACTTTCCCTTCAGAGACAATCGCGATGCGATCACATAAAGATCTGAGCTCTACCAATTCTGAACTGATCATCACAATCGTTGTTCCCTGTTCACGATTAATTTTTGTAAGATATTCCAAAACCAACTTTTTGGCGCCGATGTCAATGCCGCGTGTTGGTTCTGAAACAATCAAAATTTTTGGATCCATGGTAATAGCCCGGGCAAGGCAGACTTTTTGTTGGTTGCCTCCCGAAAGACTACCAGCCGCCTGGGAAGTACCAGTGCAGCGGATGTCAAGCAATTTGATCATATCCCGGGTGTGTTGATCGGCTTTGGCTTTATCCAAAATCTTCACCGGACCGATATGAGTCAGAAATTCATCCTTGACTTGCATCGCAGAAAAGGTGATATTTCGTTCAATCGATTCACCCAGCAGCAAGCCAACACCCCGGCGGTCTTCTGAAACAAAAGCGATATCATTGCGGAGGGCTTCGCCTAACTTACTGAGGTCCAGGCGTTTCCCAAAAGCGCACACATCACCTTGGGATTCATAAAGACCCATAATACCGTTGGCGATGCCAATTTTTCCCTGTCCAGCCAGACCACCAAAGCCAAAAATCTCACCTTCACGGATTTTGATATTCATGCCTTTTACGCGTTCACCTGGCATGTCCACGTGATAATCTTTGAATTCGAGCGCGATCTTGTCATCTGACAGGTCCCGGCTTGCCAAAAGACTATCGTCAACTAATTTCTCGACCTGTCGACCGATCATGAGTTCAGCGATTTTTGCCAGGGTGATGTCCTTGACATCCTTGCGGGCTACAAATTCACCATCCCGTAGAATTGTCATGCTGTCAGCCACAGCCATGACCTCGGTCAACCTGTGAGTGATAAATATGATTGCAATTCCCTTTTCGGCGATCAATCGCATGATTTCCAACAAACGGTCTGCTTCTCCTTCGGTCAAAACAGCGGTTGGTTCGTCGAAAACCAGCAATTTGATTCCGGTTTTGTCAATTTCACGGGCGATTTCGACAAATTGCTTATAACCAATCGGCATTCCTGCCACTTTGGTATATTCTTCAATGTTCATCATCCCGATGCTATCCAAAGCTTTTCGGGATTCTTTGGACATTTGTGTCCAATTCATCTTGTCAAGTAAATCGCCAAAAATCTTGCTAAATGCAGTAGGTTCACCGATTTCTCTACCCAATTTAATGTTTTCTGTGACATTGAATTCGGGAATAAGCATGAATTCCTGGTGAACCATGCCAATGCCGCAGACCATGGCCGTATGGGGACAATCGATGGAGGTCGAATCTCCACTCATCAGGATTTCGCCTTCAAATCCACCGGTGGAATAAATGACGGGCATTCCAAAAAGAATATTCATCAAGGTGGATTTGCCAGCCCCATTTTCTCCTACCAGAGCATGGATCTCACCAGGTTTGACATTCAGGTTAACGCCTTTGAGAACCCGATTGCCGTAATATTCTTTGGAAATATTGTTCATTGACAACAAATATTGGTCGTCCAATATTGTGCCTCCTTCTTCTACAATCAAAAAGAAGTGCCGGCTTGCGCTTTGCAAGCCGGCGCTTTGTGGAGTTTAGTCGTTAGTCAAAACCATCTTACTGCGAGAAATCATAGAAAGGAGCCAACAACATCAGGAAGTTCTGTAAATCAACGCCATCTTCATTGTAGGATGTCACGGTGATGTCACCAACGTTCCTTGCTGCTGCAGCTTCGTTCAAGGTCTCTCTGAAGGCGTCTGTGTCTCTCGGATCGGTGATCTCACCTTCCGCAAATTTGATCGCGTAGCGTACGCCAGCGTCAATCATCAGCATGTTGATCGGTACACCCCAGGTCGACATGCGGCCTTCCTGGCCCTTTTCCTTCAACTTGTTGGCAATCTGGTCCAGCATGTACTGAACGTCACCTTCGTGACCCTTGACATCAATGTTCAAGCCAGCCGGATATCCATGATAAGGGCTCGGGCAGCATTGCTGCGGGTAAATCGCTCCGTTTTCCCAAACCATTCGGATCAAGGGTTCTTGCATTGAACAGTTCGTGGAGAAGAATGCTGTGTCTTTGCCGTAGGTCTCGATCTGCCGTGGAACATCTTCGGTAATAAACTGCTGTGCACCTGAGACACCTGCGTCGCCGGTTGGATCTGGGGCATTAACTTCCACCAGTTCGATCCCTAATTCCGCACAGGTTTCTTTCATGATCTCAAGTCGGCGTGCAATCGTCGCGTAGGACAAGTGCCGGGGGAATGAGTAGTGAATGAAGGTCTTGGCACCCATCTGGGCAGCCAATTCAGGAATGGTGCGACCCATCGAAATCTCATCCACCTGTAATACGATGTCTGCTTTTTCTGCGATGACGGGAGGATCTTCGGCAGGTACACCAGCTACGAACAGCATATCAGGTCGGGTCTCCCGTACCTTCTCAATCGCTGCCGCGGCACCGGGGATCGCCTGCACAAATACGATCGCCTTCACCTCAGGATCTGACGCCATCTGCACTACCTGCGAGATGGTCGTCTCTGTCTCGGTCGAGAAGTTGTCAGGATAGGTCGCGTGAACAATCAAATCACCATATTTGGCAATTTGATTCATTGCTTCCTGGTATTCCTCTTCGCCCTGTGAAACAGTACCTGTCATGATACCGATCTTATAGGGTTCAACTTCTTCAACTTCCGCTGTTGCGGTATTCTGCGAGAAATCATAGAAAGGAGCCAACAACATCAGGAAGTTCTGTAAATCAACGCCATCCTCATTGTAGGATGTCACGGTGATGTCACCAACATTCCTTGCTGCTGCAGCTTCGTTCAAGGTCTCTCTGAAGGCGTCCGTGTCTCTCGGATCGGTGATCTCACCTTCCGCAAACTTGATCGCGTAGCGTACGCCAGCGTCAATCATCAGCATGTTGATCGGTACACCCCAGGTCGACATGCGGCCTTCCTGGCCCTTTTCCTTCAACTTGATGGCAATCTGGTCCAGCATGTACTGAACGTCACCTTCGTGACCCTTGACATCAATGTTCAAGCCAGCCGGATATCCATGATAAGGGCTCGGGCAGCATTGCTGCGGGTAAATCGCTCCGTTTTCCCAAACCATTCGGATCAAGGGTTCTTGCATTGAA
>JAQVUC010000238.1 GCA_028699715.1 Anaerolineaceae bacterium
GCTCTTGAACTGTCTTTTCCAGGATGCTCACCAATCTCTTGCCGGCCACATCCCAATTCAGTTCCTTTTCGTAACGTTCGCGGGTGGTCTGGCAAAGCTTCTGGTAACGTGCCGGGTCATTCACCAGGTTGCTTATGGTTTGTACGTAAGCTTCCGGCGGACTGCCCTTGGGCAGAACGATGCCCGAAACACTGTCAAGCACCGACGTACCCAATCCACCGGTGTTGTTGGTAATGGTGGGTGTGCCAAAAGCCGCCGCTTCGGCAGTGACTCGGGGAGCAGGATCAAATAATGCAGGATGTAGAAGAAGGTGAGCCTCATTCAGGTAACCGGTATAAGCACCCAACTCATCTGGCTTCTCAAGATCAAGTTTTCCTTCATACCGGACAGTTTGGGTTGAATTTCCCGTTAGCCCACAAATAGTGAGAGTTGTCTCTATGCCAGCTTGATTTAGACCATCAACAACCTCAAGCGCAATATCCAAGCCCTTCCTGTGTGGATCTTGTCCAACAAACAACAATTTCAAAGGATGATCAGACGCAATCTTTTCTTTGATGTTGTTCCGTGACTCGGGCAAGCATTTATCTGGTAAAGAGGAGGGATTAGGTAAGACAGCGATTCGATTCGAATCTATCCCATACTCTTCCTCGAGTATATTCCTTGACCATTCACTATGTGTGATCACAAGAATGCTCCGGTGCAAAGCCCTATTTTCGATCCATAAGGCAAACCAACGCAGCAGTGGAGAGACTGAAAGAAATTGAGGAGCTTCCTTGAGCACCCCCTTTATGGTCGCATCTGTACGCAAAACACAAGGAGTCTTTCCTTTGTAAAAAGCCAATGAAGCAGGATAAAGACTGAATACCAGATCGGCATTCTCAATCCTGAGTGTTTGTCCAAGGGATTGTGCAGCTTTACATGTATTAGTCAAATCATGCTTCATGTAAGCGTTATTGCTCAGCAGCCTTACAAACCTCCGAAATACCTTCTCGAGAGGTTTAATATCCTCATTGAAAGGCCCAATCATGTGGCAATCGCAGCCATTAGCTTGCAGTGCATCCAAGAAGTGTCTGTCCGCTCCCTGGCGGTTTGAGAGACTCAATGGGTCATGTCGAAAGGCAACAAAGATTATTTTCATTGTTTTTTGGTCGTCAAGAGAAGCTCTAATTCTTTGATAAGTTTTCTTACACTGACAGCCCAATTAGCGTTAGTTTCATAGAATTGACGTGCCCCCTCGCAAAAGTTCCAGTATAAACCGGGATTATTAAACAAATCCAAAATGACCTCAGCAAATCCCTCGGGTCCGGTTCCAGGTTCCAACAGCACTCCGCTCTGTCTATCAATCACCGAAGTGAGCATACCCTCAATACGATATGCCAGGGTGGGCAGACCATAAGCGGCTGCCTCGCGTGGTGTGATGGCTGAGCCTTCATGGCGGCTTGGGAATATTAGGAAATAACTCTCACGAAAAAGATCGTTTAACTTGAGCGAGTCCTGCGCGTTTGCCTTGTTCAGGTTGCCATGCACCTGGACATAGTCTGGCGGGTCTGTTAAAGTTGCTCCAACTACTTCGAGTTGAGCATTTACCCCTGCGTTTCGGAGCCTTTCCACTGTTTTCAGGGCAACATCACCGCCTTTTTCAAACCAATCTCTACCCACAAAAAGAAATTTAAGAAGTTTCTGAATCTCAGGTGCATTTTTTTGCCTGATTTCCGCCACCTCGGGTCCCGGGTCGGGTATATTGGCTCCGAACGACACCAGGCGAAGCTTGGCCGGATCCACCCCGTAACCTTTAGCTTGCTCCAACTGCCACCGGGCAGGGAAGATCGCCAGCGCGGCTCGCTCCAGGCAGCGCCGCATCGTTTTTTGGTATCTCCGCAGCGCCCAAAGCGGCACCTGTCGATAGGCAAACATTCGCCTTAACTCAGAAGCTACTCCAGAAACCGGCAGCATCACATCAGAGTAATAAACAAGCGGAAAAGGCACATCCAGCCCGGCAGCAACGCCTGGATCATTCGTCAGCACGAGGTCCACATCAAGCCCTCGCAATTCAGCTGCCAGTGCGCTTCCCAGGGCGGAAGCTACTGCCGGGTCAAGGTAGGTAATGTATCGCCCTTTTTGCACCCGCTTGGCGAACGCGCGCAGCGGTCGCACCACCGCCGGCTCCCGGAATACCACCGGGCCAATATAGCTAAGTTGGCACCCCTGTCGCTCCAACTCGCGGCTCATATAATAGAACGTGCCCGAACCACGGCGAATGTCGCGTGGGTCGTAGTAGGGTGTCACAAAAGCAATCTTCAAGCTCACTCGAATAATTTCCGATAAGACCAGGTGTGAAGCCGTTTCAGGACTTTGCGCAGCCAATGGCTCTGCCACAATCCAACATTCTTTTTATTCTTTTCTGAAACCAAAGAAGACCCGGGCAGGCTCAAGCCTGGCGCAATCTCAGCCAATTCACTTTGCAGGTCAGGCACGCTATTGCCCATGTGATGCACAAGATAGTCGGCTGTAGAAAGCCGCCAGTGACCAGCTTTGTCGACTTTCGCTTCAAATACAGGGCTGTAGATGGGGTCGTAGTTCAGCCCCTCATCAGCCATGCTAAGGGGCAAAACGCGTTCGATCACCTCGCGCCGGGTCAGGAACTGGAAGTCCTGCGCCGAAAGGAAAGCTCTCACGCCTTCGCGGGTGAGTCGGGTATCCCTTTGCTCTGCGGAAAGCAGCCCCGAAGGGTCCTTCCCCAGACTTAGCTGATGCGCGCGAATGAAAGCCTCCGGCACCAACCTCACGCCCTTTTCTACTATCGTCAATGGGTCGCTGGCGATGCCAGCCAGGGTACTGGCAATAAATCGGTCCGATTTATCAACCGTTGGCAGCGCGCTGACCATACCAGCCTGCGGAAAAGCGCGCATCACATCCAGCGAACGTTCCAACCAAGCTGGCAAAAAGTAAACATCACTGTCTGCATACGCCACATACTCTCCCGGCGCAGCCCGCAGCAAAAAGTCGAGCGCTCCGAGCTTGCGGAAGTTGCGGTCGCTGAGGATGAGATACTGAATGAAACTCTCTTCTTTCAGCCCGCTCAGGTAGTCCGTCACCTCGCGACAGCTGGCGTTGTCGAACACCAGCAGGTCAAAGGGTGTTTGGGTATTAGCGCGCAGGCTCTCGAAG
>JAQVUC010000239.1 GCA_028699715.1 Anaerolineaceae bacterium
CGATTTGTTCAGCAGTGAAAGCTGATGGAACATCGTAGTTGTCGCAGGCTACATACAACCAGGTAAATTCAGTTGTAGCTGATTGTCCGGTAGTGAATACAGCAGCAACGCCGGTAGTATAGGTTTCACCATCAACGAGGGTTTCGCCAAATTCACCATGTTGGTATTCTTCTTCTGAAACTTCGCCAAGCAAAGTGCCATCAAGGAATACTTTGTAAGTTTCGAATGAACGAGTAGCTGGTGCAACATCGGTAATGGAAACATTATCAATTCCCCAATACCATGCCCATGAACCGCCATCTTCGTAACGGAAACGAACCTGCATTGCGTCATTTGCATAATCAGTTACATCAATAACTTTATGATCAGGAGCACCCCAGGCACCGGCTGTAGATTGTTGATCAAGTACAAGCACCCATTCTGTTCCATCGAATACTTCCACAGTTGAAAGTTCTCCGAAGATATTGCGGAAATATTGATCAAACTCAAGATATAATGCAGTTACATCAGTAGCATCAACAACTGGTGAAGTCAGATAGCCATCAACATGTACACCTGATCCGGCATTATCAGAATCAATCATTACAAATGGTGTACCGTCAAGCGTTTCATCACCTGACCAGCTATCATAAAACTCTACCCATTGCCAGTTATCTGCAACTGTAGAATTAGGGCCTGCTTCAACAGTCCAGTCAGCCGGCATTCCATCGTTGAAATCAACCATAACAGGAGCAAAAGGCACATCACCACTTCCACCTGCCCAGGTAGCAAAACCTGTTGGGGTAACATAAAGTTCAGTGGGTGTTGCCAATAATTCTTCGAGCAACCATTCAAATGAGGTTTCGTCGAAAATATCAACACCGGTTTCGTTTACTGCAGCATATCCAGGATAACTTACAAGGATGTCGTAAGTACCTTTGCGGAATTCGTTCCAGGTATTTACTCCACTTGCAGGCAGCAATACTGAATAAACCAATTCTGGAGATTCGTCCACATTGGTAAACTCAACGAGTGTACCGGCAGGGCTGTCAGCTGAATTGAGGGCAACAGTAACATCAACAACAGTGTTCATGTCTTTGTCCATTGGATTGGAGCCAACAGGATCTGATTCGTTCAGATCATAAACGGCAACAACATACCATTTATATACACCCCAATCCTGAATTCCCCAATCGAAGTCAACAAACTGAAACTGTGAAGTAGTTCCAACCATTTCGAGTGAACCTGGCAGGTAAGTTTTTTCGCGCCATACCTGGAATTCAACCAGTGCACGGTCGCTTCCCTGAGCGGCAGCATCGAAGTTATTCTCAGCAAGGAAACCATTCCATGCTTTCTGGATTTGAGCTTCGTTCATGCCTTCTGTTTCGAAAGGATAAACCTGAGGAACGAAATTCTCAAGCTCAAAACTCCATTCAACCAAAATGTTTTCACCAAACTCGCTGGCAGTAACAACTGCAACCGGGTAAGGTGTTTCATTCAGCACAAAGTCAGTAGTTTCGGTAGCACCATAAGCAAGAGCCACGCCAGTAACTTCTGCAGGCATGTAACCGTCAGCAGTAACGCGAATGGTGTAAGTACCGGCAAATACATCAGCGGTGTAATTTCCACTGGCATCAGTAGTGGTGCTATAAGATTGGTCTTCGCCAAACTCATCCACACCAATCATGGAAACAGTAGCACCAGCAATGTCATCACCTGTATTCAGGTCAGAAACATTACCATTCAATGTACCTTCGCCAGTTACCTGAGCAGTGAAGGGAGCAGAATGATCTGATTCGCCTTCGTCAAAGACAGCTGTAACTGTATATTCATAACCAGGAGTCATATTATAGGCAGGAGCTTCATCAGTGTAGGTAGCTTCGGTAAGCAATGATTCATTCAAAGGATCAACACCACCATCACGATACACATTGTATCCCAGGAATGCACGATTAACCGGGCTATCCCAGGTCAATACAATGTCTTCGCCCTCGTAAACTTCAGCATTACCAGTGAGACCAGTTGGAATATCCAAAGTAGTGGTAAATCCCCAAATGTCACCAGTCTCAGTATAGCTGTTGTTACGCACATTTACCTGCCAGAAATACTGGAGATTAGGATTGAGATTCGAAAGCGTATAGGTGGTTGCCAGCTCATCCGTCCAGTCAACTACAACAGTTGCCGGAGGATAAGTAGTACCTAACAAAACCTGATACTCCAAAGTATTGGCACCAAAAGTCCATTCAAGGTCCATTCCATTGGTGATGTCCACAGCACCATCAACAGGTGCTACATTAACAGCAGCTTCAGGAGCTGGCATAGCAGTAACAGTGTAAGCTGCACCAATTCCTGCACCATCTGAATAGCTTAAAACCATATAGTAAGTTCCAGTGGATAGTTCAAAATCTGTAATGTCATCTATTCCCTGAACTAAAGCATTGTCTGCCATTGGGCCACCTTCGCCATTAAAACTTTCATCATAAATAGCAAAGTTAATTGTCCCTGCAGTGGCTTCAAATGAAATCAACACATCAGTAGCAGGTTCGAGTTTGTAAACCTCATCACCATCATTTACACCACTTCCTAAGTCGTTAGGAAGTATATAGTTTTTGTAATATCCATTATACTCCCTAGTGCTTTCGCCTATTACGATTGGACTGGCAGCAGGAGCTGGAACAACAGGAAGATCAAATGCATTTTCAACAACATCACCTGTCTGAGGGGTGTAAGCATTCGCCATAAATTCAGTAACAGTGACTTCACGGCCGGCACCCCATTGTACTACGAAGTCGCCTTCGAGCATACCAGGAGCAGCATCGCCTGTAGCGGTAATACCAATTTCAACGGTTTCTCCTTCTTCCAAAGTAATTGGGAATGAAGGAGCAGCTACGCCAAAGAAAGCATCAGCAGCAATTTCGGCATTATTGATAGTTACAGGACCTACACCAGTATTTTGTACAGTGAAATAGGCAGGCTCTGTCCAGGAATTAATTGGACGATCGCCCAAATCAAGTACCAAAGGAGTTACGTCAATGCGCGGAGCTGGTTCGAAAACAGTAAAGTTAAACTCACCAAAGTCCGTGTAATCATAATTACCCCAGCTCACCAGGGTTACCAGACCTTGTTTAACTTCACCACCAATGCCGCCATCACCCCAGTCATCCCATACATCAATGGAATAATCA
>JAQVUC010000240.1 GCA_028699715.1 Anaerolineaceae bacterium
ATATTCAAAAATTTATCATCACCAATATATCCCCATTCTTCAAAACCGCTATTGGGCACCTGGGGGGCATAGATAAGCTGTACCTTCCACTGGCGCACTGTTTCGTCTTCTGCCATAACACGGAACAGGAAAGGTTCTGTAAAAGACAAATCCAGGGGTGCCCCCGATGTTATCCCCAGCAACCGTGCCCCCTGGCTGATGGTGATTCTGGGTTTGATAGTCAGTTGGGTATTTTCGTCATTTTTTGAACTTACCAGCAACGTGATCAGGCCCTGGTCAGCTTCCAGGTATTTCTGATCAAATTCAAAACCCGAGGAGGGGTTACCCGTTATGAAGTCTGTCACTGCTGCTTCTGAGCTTCTTGCGGGAGACCGGTCTTCAAGTTGTAAAGTCCAGCCGGTGGTGTTTGTGCCGCTTTCCGAGGTAACCCAAAAGTGGTACGTCTGAGTAATAGTGTTGAAAACAACCCTGTGCTGTAACGTGGTGATATCGCCTTTGAGTCCTGCATTCTTTGATATAGTCAGTTTGCCGTCCACCGTCAGCGGCATCTTTGAAGACCAGTCGTTAATGACCAGTGTTACTCTTCTGTTCACTGTATCTACAATGCCTTGATCCAAAAGCACCATATTATGATCAGTCATGGTAGTTCCCTGGTAAGAGGAAACCTTGTATTCCAGCACCCTGGCCTCGAGATTCTCTGTGCGTTCATCGGCCAGTTGAAGGGTCCATTCCATTGCATCGCCGCTTTCTGCTACTATGGTCAAAGGAATTACATGGTCAATGGTTGGGAAAAGAATTCCCTCCGGAAATGCTTCCTGCAAGGTGGCTTTGGGCGATAATTCCATTGAAAAGGCGTTCAGCACCAAAGGAAAATCATATCCCGCCTTTAGGACCAAAGTTACTGTACGGGTGTCGGAATCTATGGTTGCCGTATTGCTTTCAAATTTAACCAGGTTTTCCCCGGAACTGTATCTATCTACCACAAATGATCGAATTAGGGCCTCTGTTTCAAACCACGGATCAAGGCGCAATGTCCAATCGCGGGAGGCCCCCGATTCTGATGTTACGGTAAAAGGCACCACGCTTTTGTAAGTATCAAAAGTTAAAACCGGTGACAGATCAGACGTGGCATCTTCAGACAATGTCACCTGGCTGGATGTGATCTGCAACGGAAAATCGTTACCTTCGGTCATGGGAATCTCTACCAGGGAATTAAGCGTGTCTATCCGGGGGGTACCCAGTCTGATCCGGTTATTCTGCGAGGTGTATTCCCCCAGGGCAAATGATTCAACAAGGTTGGCAGGGTTAAGCCACTGTTGCCACACCAGTTCCCAGGCCCGCGCCTGTTGTGAAAGAATATCAACCAGATAGAAGGATCTTTTATCTTCCCAGCTTTGGATTGTGAATTCTTCCGCCGCATTGTGGTGAATTGGCACAATATAGGGATTCATCTCAAAATCCACCCGGGCCTTCCAGGGGAAAGAATTGCCATTGTTGCGCACAGTTAACGTGTAACGGCTAGCTTGCAGGTCAGAGGCTATGCCCACGCATTCCACCTCAACCGGTTTAAAATAAATCTTCAATGCTCCGGCAGGTGCCATGCGTTCCCAGGTATCCCTGTCTGTCTGCGATGCGTTTTCCACCAGTGCAACCCCAATCAGGCAGATGTGCCACAATTCCTTTTTTCCGCTCTCGGCAACAATAGTAAAAGGAATGTCGGTATCGTAGGCTTCTATGGTGAATTTACCGCTGCTTGCCGTACTTTCCAGCCTGGCCCCTGGACTCAGATCAAATTCAAGACCTATGGTCAGGGGTAATAAAGCTCCTTTCAGGGCAAAGATCCCGATCTGGTTCTCGACCACATCCACAACAACCTCCCCGGCAAGAGGAAATCCGGCAGGATTGTATTCTACCAGCCGTGCCGCCGTTACCACGGCCAAATCACTACGAGGAGCCACTTCTATACGAATGTCGTAAGAATGAACTACGCCACTCAGGGCAATAAGGTGGATACTTCGAACAGTTTCAGGATCTTCAAATACCAGTGTATTGTCTGTGCCCAGACCAAGTATCTTATCAATTGTCCGGGCTGTTTTTATGTCCAGGGTTACTGTAACCGGGAATTCGTATTTTCCGTAATCCATTGGCAGTACAACAGATTCCTCTTCAATCCGTGGTTCATTGAAAATAACGGCTTTTGGAGACACATCCGTTATCTGACACGAGGCAATTGATGCACTGTCATCCAACTCGGCCACTTTGACACAGGCGGCCATCTGTGAAAAATTTAGCAATGCGAGGATTATACCCCTGTATTTCATTGTAATAAATCTAATTGCTGCTCCAGGGATGCAATCCTGGTCAAAGCATCCGAACGTTTTTTGCGTTCAACGGCAACAACATCCCGGGGAGCACGTTGCAGGAAACTTTCATTGGACAATTTCTTATCCACAGAGGCAAGGAATTTCCGGTGGTATTCCAGTTCCACGTTAAGTTTGGAACGTTCCTCCTCTTTATCCAGAAGGTTTCCCAGCGGGACAAAAAAGCTGGTGGTTCCTACCAGAAAGGCATATACATTACTCTCCCGGGGTGCTTCGGTAATGGACTGCACAGATTCCAGTCCTGCCATGCGAAGGGCAATCCCATGCAGATTTTGTGGAAAGTGTCCTTTGACATAGAGTTTTAAAAGCGTTTTTCCCGGTATCTGCCTGCTTTGCCTCAGGCCTCTAATAGACACCACAAGTTCCTGAAGACGCGAAAAGTCCTCCAGTTCTTCTTTGTTGCATGGCCCTGCAGCCGGTAAGGGTGACACCATGATGCTATCTCCTTCCCTGCGTTCTGCCATGCTTTGCCAGATTTCCTCTGTTATGAACGGCATGAAGGGATGAAGAAGGTGCAGCAGCAAGTCAAAAAAGGCCAGTGTGCTGTCGTACGTGTCTGCATCGGTTCTTTTATCTGCATTCCCTGCCGGCTTAACGATTTCCAGATACCAGGAGCAGAAATCGTCCCAGAAACGTTTGTACAACAGCATCAGGACTTCTGAGAGCCTGTATTTGGAAAACAGATCCCCGGCCTCTTCCCTGGTCGCGGAGAGCAATTGGCCAAACCAGCGTACCGCCTGGCGTGATGTTTCTGTCTGCTCCAGTTGTTCATCGCGTTGCCAG
>JAQVUC010000241.1 GCA_028699715.1 Anaerolineaceae bacterium
GATGCCATGGCAGGCTTCGATCAGTTCTGGTACTCGCTTGAAGAAATCCCACCCCTCTCCGCTGGACCCCCGCCCGAATTTGGGCGGATCCATAACAATTCCATGGTAGGTGTTGCCCCGCCGAGCCTCGCGTTTCACGAACTTAAGCGCGTCTTCCGCGATCCAACGCACCGGCTTATCCTGCAATTTTGAGAGCTTGAGGTTCTGGTTAGCCCAGGTGATGGCGTGCTTGGACGAATCCACATGCGTTACCTCCGCGCCAGCGGCGGCGCCGGCTACTGTGGCAGCGCCGGAATAACCAAACAGGTTCAGCATCCTGAATGGCTTCTTGCTGGCTTCAATCTGGCCTCTGGTCCAGTCCCAATGTGTGGCTTGTTCCGGGAAGATGCCAACATGGCGTGACGAAGAGAGCTGCAATTGGAAATTCAGGTCTTTATAAGCGATCACCCAGTTCTTTTCCATGGGATTGAGGATATTCCACTTTCCGCCGTACTCTTGTTTTTCTTCCACCAGAGTTGCGTTGGCCTTTTTCCACTCGCTTGATGGCAAACTGCGAGGCCAGATCGCCTGGGGGTGCGGGCGGATAAGCAGGTATTTCCCAAAGCGTTCCAAGGTTTTACCGTCACCGCTATCAAGCAGTTGATAATCCTTCCAATTGGGGGAGGAGGTCAGGATAATATTTTTTGGCATATTCATTGCGACTCGCTATCTCAGTTAAGGTTGATAAATCTAAAAATTAAATATACTAGAAAAGACACTACTCCTGCAATCTCAAGAGCCTTTAACCGGAGTGGATGCTTAGAGGGAATAGGGCCCGTTTGAACAGAACGCGCAAATATTAATTGGATGGCCGCCAGCATCAACCAAAGCGCAATAATCCAATAGGGCACAGGCCCCAGCAGCAGGAAGGTGATACCCCCAGAGATGATCAGGATTGAAGAGATCAAAGTCAGCCAAAATTGGGTTGTTTGCTGCTGTGGGCTTGCAGTCCGCGCTTCTTCAAACCCAAAGAGCAGATAAAAACTGGTAATGAAAAGTAAGGGGAAAAAGAGCTCAATAACGGATGGCGGCTGCAGACCAGCCCAGATGCTGTTCAAAAAGAAAAAGGCACTCAAGAAAAAGTTGCGTTGGCTCAGGCTGAGCATGACTCGGTTTGAAAAACGAATGTTGGGGTGATAAAGGGCAACCGTGAATATCACCGCCACTACTAAAAGGATAACATTTACTCGGTTGAGAGCAAATGCGCTGACCAACGCGATGACCAGGCTCAAATAGAGCCCAATACGAGCATTCAAAAGACTGACCTGACCAAGTGAGATGGGGTTTGGTTCATCCCTTGTGGGTGAGAACATATCTTCAGGGGCGTAACTGAGATGTTTATAAGCCTGAGTGAAGGCGAAAAAAGCCAGATTTGAAGTGAGGCTGAGCGCGATTGTGTGGTAAAGAGTCGTATCACCAACCAGGCTCCCCAACAGGCTGCAGAAAAGGACAAATGACAGGCCTGCGGGTAGCCCAAACAATTGCAGATAAGCAAACCTATTTTTCTGTTTCATCCCTGATTCAGTATACCAAAAGCGAGCAATCGGCGAAGAAGACAATCCCAAAAGAGCAAAGTGGCGTTAGAATGGTTTAAGGAAAAGGAGAGCCTATGAGCTTTAACGATTATATCGATAGAAGGTCAAGCGAGAGTTTGAAATGGAACTGTTATCCCAACGATGTTCTGCCTCTTTGGGTGGCGGACACAGATTTTAGAAGTCCACCTGAAGTCATAGACGCGTTGCACCAGCGGGTTGACCACGGCATATTCGGCTATTCGATACCGCCAGAAGGGCTTGACCAGGTGGTTATCGATCGGGTCAAAAGGTTGTATGACTGGGATATCTGCCAAGAGCATATCGCTTACGTTCCAGGTATCGTGACCGGGTTTACGATAATGTTACGGGCATTATGTGAAAAAGGCGATGCTGTTATCTTTCAGTCCCCGGCCTATCCACCTTTCATTGGATCGCCCAAGGCATCCGGGTTAGTTGGCATCCAGAATCCTATGTATCGCGATGACCAGGGCATCTATCGCCTCGATTTCGATCGGTTTGAGCGTCAGATCATCGAAAACAAGGTCAAGGTCTATATCTTATGCAACCCCCAAAACCCGACCGGCAGAGTTTTCTGCAAGGAAGAACTTCAAAAATTGGCTGAAATCTGCCTTCGCCATAATGTGACCATCTGTTCGGATGAAATCCATGGCGACATTATTTTTGACGGACGAAAGCATACTCCAATTGCCTCCTTAGATCCTGAGATCTCCAGGATTACCGCCACCTTTATGGCTCCCAGCAAAACTTACAATATCGCCGGTCTGCATGCCTCGGTTGCACTCATCCCGGGTGAAGGTTTGCGGACCACCTATGAACAATACAGGCAATACCTGATTGGCAATCCCAGTCTGCTGGCCCTAGTGGCAGCCAAGGCGGCCTATGAATACGGCAATGGTTGGCTCAGCGAACAAATAGCCTACCTGCAGAGTAATCGGGATTTTATTGATGACGCTATTACTCAGGGAACACTTCCTGGAGTCAGCTGGAGCAAGCCTGAATCGACCTTCCTGGGTTGGCTGGATTGTCATGAACTGCCGGTTGAGGGCGGACTGTTCGAATTCTTTATGGAAAAAGCCAAGGTTTGTTTAAACGACGGCAGTACCTATGGAGAGGGAGGTAAGGGCTTTCTGCGCTTGAATTTTGGCTGCACACAAGCAGTGCTGAAAAATGGCCTGGAAAGAATGTCCTCAGCGATTAGAGATATCTAAAAAATCTCTGATTACATTAATCTTACAACGACCGTTTGAGGGAGCCTCTGCGCCTCAGGGCGGATAAAGCAGCCGTATTTTTTTCAATAAGGGCTGGACGCTTTTCATTTTTACGTCACGTCACGGTATTGTGATCTCAGAAGGTTCTGGTGAAAATAAGAAAGCCAGCGCTATGTAGTGCACCCCGTTTGTTGGACGGAAATTAAGTAAAAACAAAGGACTGAGTTCTGTAAGCCACAGGGCTCAGTCCATTTAGTTTAACCTTGATTCTGTCATTATTATAGTAATCCAAGTAAATTACGAGCTTTTGCTCAAAGTCTTCTATGGAATTAAAAGTCTGGGAATTGAAGAATTCGCTTT
>JAQVUC010000010.1 GCA_028699715.1 Anaerolineaceae bacterium
TGCGATCCTTTCAATGATTTGATTTTTGCTGAAGTCAATGGAGAGACGATTGCTTTCGGTCAGGTATCCTGGGAGCGCCAGGTCAGTACAAATTTGTATGTCTATATGGTTAACGTCCAGCTTGACCCAGCCTGGCAAGCTAAAGGCATAGAACAAGCCTTGATACACTGGGCTGAGGATCGGGGCCGAAAAATTGCTCCAACGCTTCCAGAAGGTGAAAAAGGGTTCTTCCTCACCAACTGTAGGGAGAAAAACCTGGTACGGCTGCAGGTGCTGAATGATTTGGGATACACTATCGACCGCTACTATCACTCCATGAGCCGTAAGCTTGATGATTTACCAGAATGCCCATTGCCTGAAGGCATAGAGGTACGCCCTGTGTTGCCCCAAGATTATCGCAAGATTTGGAGTGCCTCAAACGAAGCCTTTATGGACGAATATGGCGCGACAGCCCCTACCGAAGAATGGTATCAGAGCTATCTCAATGGTCCCTATTTTCTTCCCTATCTATGGCAGGTCGCCTGGGATGGCGATGAAGTAGTTGGATCGGTGCAAAACTTCATCCTGCCGGAAGAAAATCAAAAAGAAAATCGCCGGCGCGGCTATACTGAAGCAATTTCCGTCCGCCGTCCGTGGCGGGGTCGTGGTGTTGCCAGAGCGCTGATCTGCAGGTCCATGTCTATGTTCAAGGCCATGAACCTGGATGAAGTTGCCCTGACTGCCGATACCCAAAACCTAACTGGTGCCATGCGCCTTTATACTGGGCTGGGTTATCAACCTTACCTGACCGTACTCGAAATGAAAAAACCTTTGCAGTCCGAATACCTTTCAGGTCATCAGTAGAGGAATTGCTTAAGTTACGAAGCTAATCAATACCACCACAAAGTAAAACAAATCAGCCAGGACTATTGCCTTGGCTGATTTGTTTGTGTACACAAAAACGAGAAAAATGCTCTTAAATTTTTGCAATTGCCTCGGCCATCTGATCAATGGCCTGCTCCAACCGAGCCCGGGTGGTGCCAAAATTGAGACGCACAAAGCCTTCGCCTGCTTTGCCGAAAGTTGGACCATCGTTTAAGCAGACCTTGGCATTTTCAATAAAAAATTCCTGCAGATTCCCCTCAATTCCAAGTTCCCGGCAATCCAACCAGGCCAGGAATGTAGCTTCAGGTTTGCTCCAGCGAATGCCAGGTAGTTTCTCATGAATAGCCTGATCAAGATAATCACGGTTTGCCTGCAAATAAGCGTTTTGTTCTTTGAGCCATTCATCCCCATGCTCGTATGCGGCCTTCGCGGCCACAAGAGATAACAAACAAGGATTGCTGACCAGGTACTGCCTGAATTCACAGTAAGTTTTGCGGAGTGCTTCATCCTGGATGATACCAACCGAGGCATGCAAGCCTGCAATGTTATAGGTCTTGCTCGGCGCGATGAAAGTGGCCGTGATTTTTGAGATTTCCGGGTCCAACGAGGCAATCGGAATGTGTTTATGATCATCAAAGAGTATGTCGCAGTGGATTTCGTCAGAACAAATCGTGACACCCTGCCTGAGGCAAATTTCGCCAAATTTTTCGAGTTCTTTTAATGTAAACACGCGACCGGTGGGATTTTGAGGATTACAAAGGATAAAGACTTTGACATCATTTTCGATGATTTGCTGTTCAAAAAGCTCAAAATCGACCTGATAGATGCCATCCTCCCCCAAAAACATCGGGTTGTGAACTGCTTTCAACCCAACGGTTTCTGGTGAACTGATGAAGGGTGGATAGGCCGGAGACTGAAAAATGACCGCATCGCCTTTCTTGCACAAGGAGCGAATCATGATGTTGAAACCCGTCACGATCCCGGGGACGTAACTGATATCCATTTGACCGACGTCCCAATCATAAAGGCGATTTACCCGATCGATAACGACCTGATCCAATCCTTCAGGCGGCAGCCCATACCCGAAAATGCCGTGATCGATGCGTTTCTTCAATTCATTCCTGACAGCTTCCGGTGAGAGGAAGTCAGTATCTGCCACCCACAATGGCAAAACGTCAGCAGGGTAAAGTTTCCATTTCAAACTTTCAGTACATCTTCGGTCAATACACTCATCAAAATTCATAGACTCTCCTTTTCTACAGCCTATTTTACTGGAAACAATCCGGTTTGACTGTTCTTTATCCCTTATTTCCTCATTTGGTATACTGAGAATCATGCTCAAAGCTAAGATCGAATCCTTCACCAACTTACTGGGCTTGCCTCGCAGCTTAAGCTTTGTGTTATTTACCAGTCTTCTTGGGAGCGCCTTCGCTCTTTCGAACGATTTGATCAGGGTGGCCTTAATTTTTGCGAGCAATTTGGCGCTCTTATCCTTCGCGCAGGTTTACAAACACATTCATCAGGCTCCGGCAGACGCGCTTGAGCCGGATCCAAAGACCCCCAACCCCATTGCCCGGGGTGAGCTCTCGCTCTATTCACCCCGGTTTGCCGCTCTCCTTCTGTTCCTCTTCACGCTAATTTCAGCCTGGAAGCTTGGTGGAGGGAACCTCATCCTCGTTTTAATGGGTCTTTTGGTCTCTGTGTCTCTCTACAATCCCAGCATTTATCTCAGTTCACGCCCAATGTTTGGACTGAGCAGCCATAACTGGATCCTGGGCGCTTTGATGACGGCCAATGCCATGCTGACAACACAGAACCATTTCATGGTGTTTGATAAGATCATCCCCATTTTGTTCGTTTTGAGCTTTTATTTTCTTTACCGATCTTTTGAATTGAAATGTTGCCAGAAAACCGGTCACCTTTCAAATTTGATGCAAGCCCTGTTTGCAGTCTTTTTGCTTCTTACTGCCTTGTTGACTTTATTCTCCTTGAAGCCCTTCCCTCTTTGGGTTATCGCGCTCCTGGTCCTTCTGATTGCGATTCGTTTGGCTCTCAGAAATACTGAGCTCCCCAAAGAAAGTTCAGGGTCGATCCACATGATCTTCAATTATTTTGAATCTTCAGCCGCCATCGCTTTTCTGGTAAATTTCATCATCACATCAATTAAGTTTAGATAGCAAAGTGAGCCGTCCTATGTCTTCTCCCATTCAAATTGTTTTAACTCCTTCAACCGACTGGAAAGATTATCAGCTTTTGGACAGCGGCAACGGAAAAACACTTGAGCGTTTTGGCAAGTATCTTTTGATCCGCCCCAGGCCTCAGGCAATTTGGTCGCCGGGTTTGCCAAACAGTGAATGGAAAAAAGCAAACGCTGTTCTGGTGGAAGAGAAACAGGAATATGGTGGAAAATGGAATATTCTCAACCCAATGGAGAAATCCTGGGTCATGGCTTACAAAGATCTTAAATTCCAGCTGCAACTTGCTTCATCCCGTCATGTTGGCGTGTTTCCGGAACAAGCCACCCACTGGGATTGGACCCGGGCTCACATTGAAAAAAGTAAAAAACCTTTCCGAATGCTCAACCTGTTCGGTTATTCCGGACTTGCCACGGTTGCCGCTGCCGCATCTGGCGCTGAAGTCACTCATGTAGATTCATCCAAGCATGCCATTACCTGGGCCAATCTGAACATGAAACTTTCAAATTTGCAGGATAAACCCGTCCGCTGGATAGCGGAAGACGCTTTGAAATTTGTGAAACGGGAAGCCCGTCGGGGAAGCAAATATCACGGCATTGTTATGGATCCGCCAAAATTTGGCAGGGGCTCAAGTGGGGAGGTCTGGGATTTTTTCAAAAAGGTGCCGGAACTGCTTGAAGCCTGTCAGGGCATCCTGGCCAATGACGCCAAATTTTTGGTGATGACAGCTTACGCCATTACGGCCTCAGCCGTCGTTACCCACCAGGCTGTGGAACAAATTGTTGGCAAACAAGGGAAACTGGAGACAGGCGAACTGGTCAGCATCGACGAAAGCGCCGGGCATGTACTTTCACATGCCATCTATACACGCTGGTCTGCAAGCTAAGCAACTATAGTTTTTTGTCCTCGTGGGAAATTTTTACTCGTTCCACCCGATGGCCATCCATTTCGATAACCTTAAAGGTGAAGCCTTCCCATTCAAAACTCTGACCAATTTTTGGAATTATACCCATCTGGTTCATGACAAAACCACTGAGAGTCTGATAACCTGCCCGGTATTCTTCGGGGAGCTCATCCACTTCCAGCCTCTCCTTCAACACATCAATCGGTACCAGTCCGTCCATCAGCAAAGATCCATCTGATTTCTTTTCAATGTCCTGTTCCATGTCAAACTCGTCCAGGGGGATATCGCCCACAATAGATTCAAGAACGTCATAAAGAGTGACCATTCCTTCAACGCCGCCAAATTCGTCCAGAATGATCGCCTGATGGATTCCGGTTGATTTGAAATGCTCAAAAGCTTTGACAGCTTTCATGTTTCTGGGGAAGAAGATTGCTTCCTTGGTGTAATCAAGAATGTTGAACGCATCTGAATACAGATCGATTCCCATCAGATCTTTCGCGTTGACAATTCCAACGATATGGTCCAAATCACCTTCAGCTACAGGCAAGCGTGAATAAGTGCTGGCCATCATCTCCTGAACCATGACCTCTCTGCCGTCATTCAGATCCAGCCAATCCAGCTCAGTGTGAGGGGTCATGATAGCGTCTACTCTGCGATCGCTGAATCGAAAGACACCGTCAACCAGTCTCTCTTCAGCTTCGTCAAAGACACCAGTTTGTCTGCCTTCCTGGATGAAGCCTTTTAGTTCTTCTTCAGTGATGTACGGTTCTTTGCTGACATCAATGTTAAACGCTTTGATCCCAAAATTGGTCGAGGCGCTTAATAATCTAATTAACGGACGTAAAACCTTGGTCAGGGTCTTGATCGCAGGTGACATACGCACGACAATATCCTCGGGTTTGCTGACCGCATAGCGCTTGGGGATCAACTCACCCAAAACGATGGAGAAGTAGGTAATGATCACAACCACAACGATCAACGCCACAGTGTCTGCAAATGGTTCCAACCAGGCAACTTTTTTTAATAACTCTGCTACCGGCGTTGCCAGCATGGCACCACCGATACCACCAGCCAAGGTGTCGATCAGCGTGATCATGATTTGTACAGCGGAGAGATATTCCTGATTGGGGTCTTTCAATAATTTTATTGTGGTAACCGCTCCGGTCTGTCCTTCCTCCGCGCGCTGATTCAAACGTGTTCGGCGAGCCGAAACCATGGCAATTTCGTACATGGCAAATACAGCATTGAAAAAGAAAAGGATCAAGATGATAAGTATATTTACGTAAACAGGCATTTTTCTCAGTTTCCACCTTCAGATAAAGGGGCTCTTAGCCGTTATTGTATCAAATCTTTCTCTATTTCAATTAAACAAACAGGATAGCTTTAAACCTATCCTGTAAAATTGTTATAAAACTTTTAGATTACCCCTAAGAATATCATTTATCTTTTGTGAACGTCTTTCAATTTTCGGATTCTTCGTCCTGCGGACTGCGCGTGACTAAAACCCGGTCAACCCTGAATCCATCCATATCTATCACTTCAAACTTAAAGCCTTCCAACTCAAAAAGCTGACCAATTTTGGGGATATCACCTAACTGGTTCATTACCAACCCACTTAAAGTTTGGTAACCGGCTTTGTCTTCGTCGGGCAAGGTTTCAACTTCAATTATTTCCTTTAACTCATCAATTGGTAGGAGCCCGTCCAAAGACCAGGAACCATCTGCCCGCCGCACAACTTCGTGAGCCTGATCCTGTTGATTAGATGGAATATCACCGACAATCGACTCCAATACATCAAATAGTGTCACCATTCCGATGATACTTCCATATTCGTCGATAACCATGGCTTCGTGGATGCCGGACTTCCGAAAACTTTCAAAGGCTTTCAGAGCCGAGGTGTTTTCCGGCACATAAAGGGGTTCACGAGCGAGCTGATCGAGTTTTACCTCTTCAGAGAGTATATCCATTCCAGCAATATCCTTGACGTCGATCACCCCAATGATCTTGTCCAGATCTCCTTTAGCCAACGGCAATCGGGAAAATCGACTCGCCTTGATTTCTGCCAATAATTGCTGGCGTGAATCATCAAGATCCAACCAGTCGATGTCGTTCTTAGGGGTCATTAAGGCATCAACCCGTCTTTCTGTGAAACGGAACACTCCTTCCACAAAGTCTTGTTCGGCTTTGTTGAAAACGCCCATATTCCGACCTTCTGCAATCAACAGTATTAATTCCTCTTCAGAAATTGTCGGTTCAGAAGATGGTTTAATGCCCAGCAACTTGATACCCAATTCAGTCGAAATGTCCAATAAAGAAATTATCGGACTGCTCAGAGAAGAGAGAAAACCCATAAAACCAGACAGACCTTTGGCAACTCCTTCAGGATTGTTGAGCGCTATTCGTTTGGGGATCAATTCGCCAATTACAATTGAGAAAAAGGTAATGGACAGTACCACAACACCCAGAGCCAGAGCATCTGCTGTTGACGTAAGCATGCCTTTTGCAACCAAAACCTCAGAAAATTGTTCAGCTATGCTGGCACCACCAAAAGCACCCGAAAGAATGCTGATCAAAGAAATACCGATCTGAACCGTGGAAAGAAACTTGTTTGGATGCTCCAGCAATTGTAGGGTCTTCTCCGCTTTTTTGTCACCTTGCAGCTTTTGCTGTTCAAGTTTTGGCTTTTTGACTGAAACCATGGCAAGTTCGTACATTGAGAACATGCCGTTAATTAAAATCAAAAGAAGAATAATCAAGACTTCTGCTGCAATTTTCATAATATCCTTAATATGTTACTAATTCATCTGGTAGAAAATCAGTCCGGTTGTGGTAAGCCAGCGTCACCCTGTTATTGTTGAAATCATAGCGGCTCAATGCACAATTACAGAAGGAATACCAATAGGGCAGATTGCGATTTTCGGGTTCTTCAAGCGCGATTTGAAAAATAACTCGCACCAAATAGTTATAAAAGCCGCCATGTGTGATGACGCCAACCCGATCATCTGATCCAAGATGACATTCTTTAAGGAAGTTAAGCACTTCTTTCGCTCGCTGCATTGGTGCTGAATCTTCTTCCCGACCGCCCTTCCACCAGCCTTTTGATTCTATTGGATGATAAAACTGAAGATTCGGAAAATGTCTTGCAAAGAATTCAGGACTGCCGCCATATTCCAGACTGATTTCTGAAACACCATTGACCACATTTTCCAAGTAGACGCCTCCAACCTCATGCACTTGCGGAAGAGCTGTCAGGGGAACTCCAGTCTTTTCAGAAATGATTGTGCCCGTTTGGACAGCCCGGATCATCAGACTGGAATAGAGATGCGTTAGTCCAAAAGCATAACGATTCTGCAGATCATCTGTAAGGTCTTTTTGCAAATCCTCTTTTTGGGCTAAAAATTCACCCGCGTACTGGGCTTGAAGAACACCTGTCTCTGTCAGGGGAGGATCTGACTCTCTGGCATGATCGGAATAACCATCATCCTGCCAGCGAGCATTATTGATTGATTGACCATGACGAATGAAATATAATTGCATAGACACTCCGTCCAACGATTATACCCGCTGAATACTTCTTAAATAGACCTTTTTTGTTCTTCTAAAGCTGTCAATTTGTGCAAAGCTTCTGTCAGAGTGTTATAATCTCAATTCGAATTTAATGGGATGAAATTAGTATGCTGGATAAACTTAACTCAATTATTGAACACTTTGAAGACCTGGACCGACGACTGGCAGAAGTTGGACAGGATTATCAATTAGCTGCAGAACTTTCAAAAGAAAGATCTGATCTTGAGCCATTGGTAAACCTTGCCAGGGAATATAAAGAGAACCTGGTCAAAACAGAAGAAACTCAGGAACTGATCGAGGCGTCTGAGGGCGAACTTCTAGATCTGGCAAAAATGGAACTCGAAGAGATGCTCTCCCGCAAGGAAGAGCTTGAGACTCTGCTCAAATCAAAATTGATCCCCAAAGACCCGCGAGACAACCGCAACGTAATTGTTGAGATTCGTGCTGGCACCGGCGGAGACGAAGCAGGCTTGTTTGTTTCTGACCTTTTGCGCATGTATTTAAAATACGCTGACATCCACAACTACAAAACTGAGATCATTTCTTCCAACGAGACCGGTATTGGTGGTTACAAAGAAGTCACCTTCGCCATCAAAGGTAAGGGCGCTTATTCCCGCTTCAAGTTTGAATCCGGTGTTCACCGTGTTCAACGTGTGCCTGAGACTGAATCACAGGGACGCATCCACACCTCCACTGTCACAGTGGCCGTACTGGCTGAAGTTGACGACTTCGAAATAGACATCCCTGATTCTGACATCGAGATGGATGTTTTCAAGTCTGCTGGAGCGGGCGGGCAGAACGTGCAAAAGAACATGACCGCTGTGCGCCTCCACCACAAACCGACCGGTATCATCGTCGCCTGCCAGGACGAACGCTCACAACTGCAAAACCGACAGCGCGCCATGAGCGTGCTCAAAGCCCGGCTCTATGGAATTGAGGAAGAAAAACGCCAGAACGAACTTGACGCTACCCGCCGTTCCCAAATTGGCACGGGCGAGCGCTCTGAAAAGATCCGCACCTACAATTACCCCCAATCTCGCGTGACTGACCATCGTATTAATATTTCATCGTTTAACATCGCCGCAGTCATGGATGGGTATGAGTTAGACACATTCATCGAAGAATTACAGCACGCAGAAGAAGCTGAACGCTTAGCAAACTTTGAAGGCAATGGCAAATGAGCCCCTGGACAGCCAAAGCATCGGCTTCCATCTAACAAAGGCTAAACATCCTCACCAGATTACCCTGGCGCTGTTTTCATACGTATTGAAAAAACCAAAAACCTGGCTGCTCGCCCACCCTGAAACTCACCTGACAACTCAACAATCAGAGCAATTTGCTGGACTGGCTGAGCGCCTTGAGCAGGGTGAACCGCTTCCTTATCTCATTGGTAAACAAGAGTTATATGGTATCGACTTTAAGGTCGACCCTTCAGTCCTGATTCCCCGCCCGGAAACTGAGCTGCTAGTTGAAGAAGCCCTGGCATGGCTGCGCGCTCACCCTGCTGCCCGTTCTGGGATCGATGTCGGCACAGGCTCCGGCTGTATTGCCATAGCCCTGATGGTCAATTGTCCGGATTTGCGGATGGTGGCAACCGACATTTCCAGCCCGGCACTTCAACTTGCCTCCCAAAACGCACTGGCTTACCATTTGGAAGAGCGCATAAGTTTTGTTTGCTGTGACCTGCTGCCAGACGGCGCTGAACCGGTTGACCTCATCTGCGCGAACCTTCCCTATATTCCCACAGCCAAACTTGAAGAAGTCAACAGTCTCCCCTGGGAACCAAGCCTGGCCCTGGATGGCGGTACCGGGGGCTTGGATTTGATCCAGAAGCTGCTTATAAGGGCAAAACCACTGATCAAAACACCAGGCCTGATCTTGCTTGAAACCGAAGCAAGTTTGGGGAAACAAACGCTGGAGCTGGCTGGCGCCAGTTTCCCTCAAGCTAAGATTTCCTTGATCAAAGACCTGAATGATAGAGACCGCTTGATCAGAATTGAGCTTCTCGATGAATGATTACCTCACCCAAATCCTTCCGCTAGATGACCCTTATGTAATCACCAAAGCGCTGGCAACACTCCAGTCAGATGGTTTAATTGTGTTTCCAACCGATACGCTGTATGGACTGGCCGGCAGGATTAACGAAATCAGCATTCAAAAAATCTACGCTGCCAAGCAGCGTCCGGAAGAAAAGGCCATCCCGGTCCTGATTGGACACCCGGACCAACTGGTCTCCATCGTTAGAGATATTCATCCGCAGGTTTTGAATCTGATGCGGGTTTTTTGGCCTGGCGCGCTGACCTTGATCTTGCCCAAACGAGCAGACCTGCCGGTTTCACTTAGCCCCTACGAAGGGCTGGCGGTTAGAATGCCTAAGCATTCATTCGCGCTCGACCTCCTCCAACAAACCGGACCTCTGGCGGTGACCAGTGCCAACATTTCCTCTTTTCCAAACCCTGCCACCGCCCAGGATGTCTACGCGCAACTGGCAGGTAAGGTTTCTCTGATCATTGACGGAGGGGAACTCCCCCAAGCTCAGGCCTCCACAATCGTTGATTGCCTGTCCGGGCAACCCAAATTGCTTAGAGAAGGTCCAATTGCCTTTGAGCAAATTTTGCAAGAATGGAACTCGTAATGAAAGAACTTTCTAATCCCTGGTTGCATTTCACAATTGATGAGACTGATTGTTCCTTTACTTTGGAAAGTCTGCAATTCCCAAATGCAAAATTCAGTAATTCTCGCTACACTTTGCGATTTCATCAAGAACAGGACCTCCTGAGCTCCAGCGATTTGCGCTTGCTTTCCCTTAAACAGAAAAGTGTAATCGATCCAAAACACGGCAGGATGGAAACTCTCCTCCTCACCTATGTTCCTGATACGGAAAATTTCGAACTGCTGGTTGAGTTTGCTCTGCCTGCTGAATCCCCTTTCCTCTTTCAGAAAATGCGGTTGACCAACACGGGCAAGCTTACACTGAATCCCAACCGCTTTGTTTTCGCCCAAATCAATAGAGGTGATCTCAGTTTTTCTGATTCGCAATCCTCCCAAACCGCCTTTTTTAGCAATGGTTGGCAAAGCTGGTCGCCCAGCGCTGCCTGGCAGTATGGGCAGCGTCAAATCCGCAGCCGTCTGGTTAAATTTGCTCATCCTATGCTCTACAACGCTGACACACCCATCACGAAAAAGCCTTCTTGTTTTTCTTCGGACATGTATGCTGCCTTGCTCGATCACAGCTCTGAGGCTGGTTTACTTTGCGGCTTTCTATCCCAAAAAGAACAGTTCGGGTCTTTGATTTCAACGCTGCACCCCGAACCTGACCTACAGGTTTGGGCTGGAACTGATGATGTTGACCTGCTCCCAGGTTCGGTACTGGAGAGCGATTGCTTAGCCTGGCAATTTTTCGACATCAAAGAACAGCATCCTTTCGATTCTTACTTTGAGACGGTTGCCAGGGAAAACGAAGTCAAAGAGCGCATCCAGACTCCTTTGGGATGGTGTTCCTGGTATTACTATTTCAGAAACATTAAACCGGATCAGATACGTGAAAATCTGCAGGCTTTGACTGACCTCAAGGAAGAGCTCCCCCTTGAATTCTTTCAAATCGATGACGGTTTTGAAAAAGATGTCGGCACCTGGTTGGAGTTCCACCAGAATTTTCCTGAGGGACTTGAGCCTCTGGTGAAAGAGATCAAACAGGACGGATTTACTCCAGGACTTTGGCTTGCTCCATTTATCCTTGAGCGGAATTCCGATCTGATAAAAAAACACCCCCAATGGCTTTTGCGGAAGAAGAACGGTCAACCCGCAAACAGCGGTTTTGTATGGGAAAAATTCGGTCGCGCGCTCGACTTGACCTTACCAGATGTTGAGCAGTACTTGCGAAAAGTGATCCGAACAACTGTACACGAATGGGGTTTCTCCTACTTAAAACTAGACTTTTTGTATGCGGCCGCTCTGCAGGGGCAGCACCATGACCGAACTCTCACGCGCGCCCAAATCCTGCGTAAAGGGCTTGAAATGATCCGTGAAGAGGCGGGAAACCAAAGCATTCTGCTTGGCTGCGGCTGCCCGATCGGGCCGGGTATAGGCATATTCGATATGATGCGCATCAGTGCTGACGTCAGCCCGGAATGGGAACCCAATGTCTACGGCTTAAAAAAGCCATTCCAAGACGAGCCAAATATCCCTTGCGCTCGCAATGCCATCAACAATATCCTCACCCGTTCTGCCATGGACCCGCATTTCTGGGTTAATGATCCGGATTGTCTCCTGGTCAGGGAGGATTCAAAACTTACGCTTGCCGAGGTGCAATCCCTGGCGTCTGCGATTGCACTGACCGGCGGTGCCCTGCTGCTTTCAGACGATATGACCAAACTCAATCCACAAAGATTGAGGATCGCTCAGTCCCTGCTTCCTCTTTTACCGCCTAACCCGCGGGTCAAAGACCTCTTCGAAAAGAGCTTGCCTGGTCAAATCCAGCAAACGCTCACAAACGCCCAATCTGGGTGGGAGCTTATCGTCCTCTTTAATTGGTCTGATGAAGCAGCTGACTTGAAGTTGGATTTGCGGGAGTGGAATTTGGACGACAAACAATGGCTAATGCGTGAATTCTGGACGGGTGAAATGGCTGTCATTGATCAAGGCTACACTTTTCAGAAAGTGGAAGCGCATGGAGTTCGTGTTCTGGCTTTGCGCCCCATGAAAAGCCCTTCTTACCTGGGGAGTGATCTGCATATCTCACAAGGCATCGAACTAAAAGAATGGAAGGCTGAAAGCGACAAGCTTTCTTTCACCTTAAATCTTGATCGCAAAACTTCTGGGGTTTGTTATCTCTGGTCAGATCGAATCCCAACCTCCGTGACCCAAAACGGAAGCGCAGCAATTTGGGAATTCTCTGCTGGAAATATCATCAAAATTCAAGTAGATTTAGACCCTTTAAGTGAGATAAAGCTCACCTATTAAACAAATAGCGCCCAACTTAGGGCGCTATTTGCTAACTTTTTGATTTGCTTACTCTTTGACTTCTGTGTAGTCTTCTGACTCAAGCTGATCGATCTGATTTTTCTTCGCCCGGCGTTTAGCGGTAGATTTATTGATCGCTCTGAACAGGAAGTACAGCCCAACTCCCAACGGGATCAGGCAGGGCAGGCAACTGCTGCTGAATAGGCTCA
>JAQVUC010000242.1 GCA_028699715.1 Anaerolineaceae bacterium
ATCGGTGCTGCCTCAGCCGTCGGCTTGGTGGTATTCCTGATGACCAGCATTGTGGCACTGCTGATATTCTTCTTGTTACGCGAAAAGCATGATGAGCCTGTAAAAAACGGCAATAGGGAGATGAAAAGATGAACCTAAGCAATCATACCCTTACTAACATACAACGATTTTTTGTTTACCTATTCCTGGCGGTTCTCGTGGTGATCACTCTGATACCGGTCTGGCTGTTGATTGTAAACGCAACACGCTCGACACTTGAAATCCAACAGGGAATCAGTTTACTTCCCAGCAAATACCTGATAACTAACTATAGGATTTTGTTGAGCAAAGGTCTTGATCTACCTTTGGGTTTCATGAACAGTCTGACCATCGCGGTCCTGACAACAGTTATCACCGTGTACTTCTCGATGCTAACCGCTTATGGACTGGTTGTTTATAATTTCAAAGGGAAAAAGACCCTTTACAACTTGATGCTTGTGCTGGTTATGATCCCAATGCAGCTTTCGATCATTGGTTTCTACCAATGGATGTCGAAATTGGGTTTGACAGATTCATACGCCTCGCTTATTTTGCCTGGTATTGCTTCGGCTGGGTCGGTTTTCTTTGCCAAACAATACCTCGAATCGATTATGATTCAGGACCTGATTGATGCTGGCCGTATCGACGGTGCCAGTGAACTCAGCATTTTCCACAAAATTATGCTGCCGATTGCCGTGCCTGGCATGTTTACCCTGGGCATTTTCGCCTTTGTGGCCTCGTGGAACAACTTCTTCAATGCCTTCATTTTGATCACGACCCGCAATAAATACACTCTGCCAATGTTGATCCAGACACTCAGGGGTGACGTCTACCGGCATGAATATGGAGCTATTTACCTGGGCTTGGCCGCCTCAGTGGTGCCAATCATCATCATTTACTTTTTGTTCTCGCGGTACATTGTCAACGGCATTTCGATGGGTGCTGTCAAGGAATGAGGCCAGACAAACAAGGTCTTTCCACTTTGTTCTTCCAAAAACCAGGGTTTGATTTAACCTGGTTTTTGCGTGATCCCCAAGATTTTTCCATTAATAAATACTGCTTGTAGGCGGAGGTTCTTTCATGCGTTTTGGTTTTTTTGATGACGAATCCAAAGAGTATGTCATTACACGTCCTGATACGCCTTTACCCTGGATCAATTATCTGGGTAAAGATGCTTACTTCGGACTTATTTCTAATACAGCCGGAGGGTACTCCTTTTACAAGGATGCCCGCCTGCGGCGTTTGACGCGCTATCGTTATAACAACAGCCCTCTGGATATGGGCGGGCGTTATATTTACCTGCGGGATGCAGATGAGGGCGACTATTGGTCTCCCAGCTGGATGCCGACGCGCACTGCTTTGGACAGCTATGAATGCCGTCACGGCTTGGGCTATACCAGCATCAAGTCAAAGAAAAACGGTATCGTTTTTCATGGAAACTACTTTGTTCCGCTGAATGCTTCTCTTGAAGTTTGGGACGTCACCATTAGCAATGATAGATCTGAAGAAGCTGAGCTTGACCTGTTCTCAGCGATCGAAATTGCCCTTTGGGATGCCTGGGACGACTCGACTAACTTCCAGCGAAACTTCAATACTGGTGAGGTAGAGGTTCCAAATCTTGGGTCAAGCGCAAGCTTAGAAGAGCGATCCACGCTCTATCATAAAACCGAATACCGGGAAAGGCGAAATCACTTTGCCTACTTTGCCTGTTCAGAGCCGCTGGCAGGTTTTGATACGCAGCGTGAGGCTTTTTTGGGAGCCTATCGGGGTTGGGATCAGCCTTTGGTGGTCGAAAAGGGACAGTCAAGCAATTCTGTGGCACACGGTTGGCAGCCCATCGGCTCCCATCACCTTGAGCTTCACTTGAAAACAGGGGAAGCAAAGCGCGTGATTTTCTTGCTTGGGTATCATGAAAATCGAGGCGATGAAAAATTTGATCCGGCAGATTCAAACACAATCAATAAAGCGACCGTTCTGCCGATCATTCGTGAGTTTCTGGCAGCAGAACGTGTTGATCAGGCTTTTCAAGAGCTTAAAGACTACTGGCAAGGGCTGCTCGACAAGTTTATTGTGGACACTCCCGATGCTGATACCAACCGTATGGTTAATATCTGGAACGCTTACCAATGCATGATCACCTTTAACATGAGCCGTTCCGCCTCTTATTTTGAGAGTGGTATCGGGCGCGGGATGGGTTTCCGTGATTCTACCCAGGATTTGTTGGGTTTTGTGCACATCGTACCTGAAAGAGCGCGGGAAAGGCTGCTTGACCTGGCGGCCACGCAGCTTTCCGACGGCGGCGCTTTCCATCAGTATCAGCCGCTGACTAAACGCGGCAATAATGATGTGGGCTCAGGCTTCAATGACGATCCGCACTGGCTGGTTTTGGCAACTGCAGCTTATGTCAAGGAGACCGGTGAACTTAGCATTCTTGATGAACTGGCTCCCTATGAGAACCAGGAGGGCACTGAAATGCCGCTGTTTGAGCACTTGCAGCGCGCTGTTCAATACACGCTGGACCGCCTGGGACCGCACGACCTGCCGTTAATTGGCCGGGCGGATTGGAATGACTGCCTGAATCTGAATTGCTTTTCGGACACACCGGGTCAATCTTTCCAAACCACCACCAACCGGGATGGCGGTACTGCTGAAAGTGTCATGATCGCCGGGTTGTTTATTTTGTCCTGCCAGGAAATGGCTCAGCTGGCTCCACTTTATATTTCAGAACCTGACGGGAATTCTTTTGAGGTAAAGGACGCGGCCTTCTTCACGGAAAAGGCTGAGGAAATGGAGAAAGCTGTCTGGGAGGCAGGCTGGGATGGAGAATGGTTCCGGCGCGCTTATGATGCCTTTGGAGAAGCGCTTGGTTCGCACCTGAACGAAGAAGGTAAGATCTTTATCGAACCACAGGGGATTTGTATCATGGCTGGTTTAGGTATAGAAGACGGGAAAGCCCGCCAGGCATTGGACGCGGCACGGGAAAGGTTGGCAACGCCTCATGGATTGGTCGTTTTAAATCCTGCTTTTACACGCTATCAACTGCGTTTGGGTGAAATTTCATCCTATCCACCCGGATACAAAGAGAACGCAAGCGTTTTCTGCCACGCCAACCCCTGGATCATGATTGCGGAAACC
>JAQVUC010000243.1 GCA_028699715.1 Anaerolineaceae bacterium
TTGCCTGGTCTCACGCTACGGCATGGAAGTTCAACCCGACTTGATCTGGGAACTCATTTCTGTTCGTCAACATCTGGAACTGGCTTTTTGGCAGGAAGCGGTTGTGCGCCTTTCCCACAAGGAAATTGACTACCTGGCTGACCTCATAGAGAAGGCTGAAAAAAAGATTCAAAACCAACCGGTTGTGATCCCTTTGGAGGAACACAGCGAATTTCACCTTTCAATTTACAGACCTCTTAACAACACTTTTCTAAACGGAATTCTGGAAACTTACTGGCAATTAAGCCAGGAAACCGAATTTCGGATGTACAGCGACCAGGTCTATCTGGAAAATGTTTGGACTTATCACAAGAAAATTCAACGCGCGATTGCCACTAAGGAATATGACCTAGGCTATCAAGCACTGATGACGCATTTCGAATTGGTCAGGACCCAAAAAAAAGCTGAGATAACACAGCGATTTGAATAAAGGAGAGCATCTTTTATGAGTGAAGTTAGCGAGACAAATCACGAGGAAGAAGTACCAATCATCAACGAATTTTGCATAACAACCTGCACGGTCAACGGCTCAGGCAGCGCGACTGCCAACCATATCCTGTATCGGACCTTGTTTCATTTGGGCATCCCAACTTCAGGAAAAAATATTTTCCCTTCAAACATCAAAGGTTTGGCAACCTGGTTTGTACTCAGAGTTTCTGAAAAAGGCCATACCGGACGGCAGCCCTACGATGACATCATTATTGCAATGAATAAAGATACCCTGGAAAAGGATATGGCATATCTTCACGATGGGGGGGTGGTTTTTTATGCTGACCACCTGAGCTTGCCTGAAAATCCTTGTGATGATCTGATTTATTACCCTATGCCAATCAAGTCCTTGATGAAAGAAGTTGATATCCCAAGAAAGCTTCACTCTTTTATGGAAAACATGCTTTTTGTCGGAATCGTAGCTCAGGTTTTAGGGATCTCACTGGAAGCCTTGAAATCCACAATCCATGGTCATTTTTCTTCAAAACCTGCCATCGCTGATTCAAATTTTTCGATCGTCAAACTTGGTTTTGACTACGCTGCTGAGAATATCGAAAAAAGAGATCGTTTTCAGGTAAAAGCTCTAGCTCCACTTGATGACTATATCCTGACGGACGGAAACAACGCCGGCGGACTTGGCTCACTTTTTGGAGGTGTGCAATTTTGTTCCTGGTATCCGATCACCCCGGCAACAAGCCTGGTTGAGGCAATGATCGATCAGGTGGATAAGCTTAGACTGGACCCTGAAACCGGAAAGAAATCCTGTGTAATTCTGCAGGTTGAGGATGAGCTGGCTGCGGCGGGGGCGGCCGTTGGAGCTGGATGGGCGGGGTTGCGATCGATGACGGCAACTTCGGGTCCAGGGATAAGCCTGATGACTGAAAATATTGGCTTAGCCTACTTTACTGAAACGCCCTTGGTGATCTGGGATGTGCAGCGTGTGGGTCCTAGCACGGGTTTGCCCACCAGAACGGCACAAGGCGATCTTTCAATGTTGTATTACCTCGGACATGGTGATACAAGCCACATCATCCTGATTCCTGGAACGGTAACAGAGTGTTTTGAATTCGGATGGAAATCACTGGATTTGGCTGAACGCTTCCAAACTCCAATTTTTGTATTAACCGATCTTGATTTGGGCATGAACCAATGGGTAACCGAAAAATTTGACTATCCTGACAGACCGATTGATCGGGGAAGGATCGTTTGGGAAAAAGACCTGGACAAAATGGAGAACTGGGGCAGGTTCAAGGATGTTGAAGGCGACGGCATTCCATATCGGACGGTGATGGGCAATCAGAGTCCTAAAGCTGCATATTTTACCCGCGGTACAGGACATGATGAATATGGGAATTACAGTGAAGATGCAGACAACTGGTCGGAAATTCTCTTTCGGATCGAGAAAAAACTGAAAGGGGCGATTCCGTGCTTGCCTGAACCTGTTTTCAGGCGTTCAACTGCGGAAGAGGTCGAAATCGGGATCATTGGTATGGGTTCCACGGACGATGCCTTACGTGAGACTCAAGATAAATTAGCTGAATTGGGTATTCATGCAGACTATATGCGGATTCGGGCTTTACCTTCAAATTCGCAAGTTCGGGAATTCATAGCCAGCCATGCCCGTAACTATGTCTTGGAATTGAATCGAGATGGGCAGTTGCGTGAAATATTATCTTCTGAAGTATCTGAGTATTCTCAAAAGCTGACCTCGCTAACAGAGATCGGTGGTTTGCCGATGACTGCTGTTTGGGCAGTTGAAAAAATTGTCAATATGGAGCGGAAAAGAGGGAAACGTGGAAACTAAAACCGTTGAACTAAATTTATGTGGATTAGCGATTGCTGATTACAAGGGTAAACCTTCAACCCTGTGCCCGGGCTGTGGCCACAATGCGATCTCTGCCCAGATCCAAAATGCAATTTGGGAACTGGGATTAACCCCGGAAAAGTTTGTTAAATTGAGCGGCATCGGCTGCTCAAGCAAGAGCGCGAACTATTTCCTGGATCGATCTTTTGGTTTCAATGGTTTGCACGGCCGTATGCCGACCCTGGCAACAGGAGCTTGTTTTGCTGACTCCTCAATCCAAATTATTGGCATTTCAGGCGATGGTGATACCGCCAGTATTGGCATGGGGCATTTCAAGCATGTGATCCGCCGCAATGTTCCGATGACCTATATCATCGAAAATAATGGCTGTTATGGTTTGACCAAAGGGCAATTCTCCGCGACATCAGATCAGGGGCTAGTCTTGAAACATCAAGGCGTGAACATGCTGCCTCCTCTAGATATGTGTATGGAAGCTCTGATCAGCGGCGCAACCTTTGTCGCCAGAACATACTCAGGCGACGCGAAGCAGTTGAAAGAGCTGATCAAAGCGGCAATCTCACAACACGGTATTGCTGTAATTGATGTCATCAGCCCTTGTGTGACCTTCAACAATCAGGATGACGCTCTTCAATCTTATACCTGGGGTCGAGACCATGAAGCGCCACTACATGATTTCAAACACTTCAGCACTAAGGAAGCGATTGATTCAGAGCATTTTGAGCCAGGTTCATTCCGTGAGATTCGGGTTGAAAACGGCACTTACATAGTTCTAAAAAAGCTTGAGAAAGATTACGAT
>JAQVUC010000244.1 GCA_028699715.1 Anaerolineaceae bacterium
ACAGTTCCTGAGAAGAATTGACTGGTATTGCCTGGTAGTCTGCTCCCGAATGAGACATGACCTTGTTATAAGCATAGCGGCTGTCAATAATTGGTTTGAAAACCTGAACTTTTTGCTTGGCGATGGTTGCTCTGCGCAAGCGTCGGATCAACTCCTCTGTTTTTCCACAAAACATCGAGCCGGTAATAACTTCAACAGAACCAAAAGTGTGAGCCATGATGCCTCCAAATTATGAGTTGATAAAAGTATAAGGCAAGTTTCAGGAATTAAAGAAAAAAGGCAGGACTTTGCCTGCCTAATTTTGAAATATTGATATTTTAGACTTCAATTTCTTCCGCGGCAGCGGGTAATTGGTAACCAAACTGGCGCAGTTGTTTTTTCAAATCGATCAGAGATTTGCGTCCAAAACCTTCTACATCTAACAAGGCCTTTTCTCCACCTTCGAGTTTAGCCAGGGCATCACCAGCGGTGAGGATCTCGGCTTTGGCTAAAGCTGAAACGGCTTTGCTGCTCAGGTTGAATTCAGCGATGGGACGATCGAGAGAAGTCTTGGCCTCAGAAGCGGCTTTTTTCTCAGCAACAATGTCCTGACGGACTTGCAATCGTTTGTAGAAGCGATCAACCTGACCTTCGCGGTCCAGGAGCCTGGCTTGCTGACCAGTATAGAAAGGATGACAATTCGAACAAACTTCAGTTCGGATTTCAGGAACGGTTGAGCCGGTTGTCCATTCAGCGCCGCAAGAGGCACAGGAAACCTTAGCTTCCGGATAATATTTGGGTTGAATTTTTGTTTTCATCTTTACTAATTGCCTTTCACCGGGCCGTCTTGTGTTTCAAAAACATGCACCTTTTTGCGACCACCGGCCATGGTTTCGTATTTTACGAAGCCTTCGATAGTTGCAAATAATGTGTAGTCTCGACCCTGACCAACATTCCAACCGGGGTGTACTTTGGTGCCATGCTGTCTCACCAGGATATTACCGCTGAGCACATGCTCGCCACCGTATTTTTTTATACCAAGGCGTTGGCCTTGACTATCTCGTCCATTGCGGGATGACCCGCCACCTTTTTTGTGTGCCATTTCACTACTCCATCACGATTGATTCAACCAGCAGCCTGGTGTATTTCTGACGATGACCAGTGTGCCGTCGGTAGTCGATCTTGGGTTTGTACTTGAAAACTAAAATTTTCTTCCCTTTGATCTGATCTTCAACCTTAGTTTTCAGACTCGCGCCTTTAACGTAAGGTGCTCCTACGATAACTTCGTCTTCATTTGCGTAGAGAACGACTTTATCGAGGATGACTTCATCGCCGATTTCTGCGGGCAGAAGGTCAACTGTCAGCAGTTTGCCTTCTTCGGCGCGGTATTGTTTACCACCCGCTTCAACAATAACATATTTCATTTTTTCTCCAATCTTCACTTAACCAGCTTGCGAGCGTTTAACCGCCCGGTGCCGGGAAAGTTGGTTACCATAATAAACCCCAGCCAACTTATGCCGGGGCAACGAATGATTATTTTACAACACCCTCTCACAGGTGTCAAGCTGAGGGAGGGAGAAACTTCTGCAATTTTTCTTCAAATGATTTTCATTTTTCACCTTGACCGATTTAAATTATTCATGTAGAATTCCTAACTCGATGCCCCTATTGTCTAGTGGTTAGGACGCAGCCCTTTCAAGGCTAAAACCCGGGTTCGAATCCCGGTAGGGGCACCACAACTCCGCAATTTTTGCGGAGTTTTTTTATTCCTGCCTATGTGATCACTGAATTTCTCAGCAAAAAGGCATGGTTTTGTTTTGAATTCCTTCTTATTGAGAACGTAATTAGGAGCTTATTTCCAGCCGCTGGCGATAAAAAAACGATCCAATAAAGTAGTTCGAGCTTCGGGAGTCATCAGAGTTGGGGTTGACCAGTTGAAAAATTGCACCGTGATAAGCTCCACACCCAGATACTTACCATCATAAAACACATGCCGGTCAAGAAAGGCCTTATCGGAATCATCAAACCACCCGAGTTGATCAAAAAAGAGGTTCCCCAGGCCGTAATGAATAAAACTGTCGTTATAAAACTCAGCCAGCTGAGGTTGGTGAGCCTGGCTGCCGCTGACGATCACAGCGCCGGCATCCGCGACCCGCTGAAAATCAGTGATCATCTGGGGGTTGGGTTGCCAATCATAAATCTCCCAATGCTGAAAAGTGGCAATCACCTGGTAGCCCTGGCTGACCAGCTCCTGAATCTCAGCAACCATGTAATCCATATCACAATGAAACGCGCCGGGGTTGTATTCACTGGCCGTGGCGTAACCGGGAGATTTGCCATTGCAGCCGATGAAGGCAATTTTGTTATTGTTATGGGTTAGCTTGATGGGGGAACGGGCTTCTGCGATGTCTTTGCCGCCGCCATAATAAGGCCAGCCTTCGTTCTGATACATTTCGAGCGTGTGCAGCATGGCCTGGGGTCCCCAATCGCCAAAGTGGTCCCCAGTCAACTCAACCACATCAGTGCCAATTTCACGCAGGAGATCAATGTACTTGTCGGCGGAGCAAAAGACCAGATCAACTTCCTGGACCCATTGGGGAGGTGGGCAATCTCTGGCAAACGGAACCTCGTTGCTGACATGGGCGATATCCGCCTCTCGCATCAGCTCACCAATCGATTCAGCCGGCGACAACACCCCGTAAAGTTCCATTTCCTTGCCGGTCGCCCGGGTCAGAGCAGTTACCCCGGTCAGCATCACGCTTGTAATCAGGTCAGCATCGCGATTGGTGTGAGGCAAATTTTCAGAAACTTGCTGAAACGCTTGCAGAGCGGCTTCTGATACCGTTCTCTCCTGGTTCACGCTCCAGCCATAGGCAATGGAGAGGGCATAATTTTCCTGGTCAAAATTGTTGCGCAGAGGGGAATTATCGTCCAGGCTGATGACTTTCCAGCGGGGTTGGATCATTTCAAAGGGGATCACAGCCCAGTTTTCCCGCGAGCTCCAGTCATATGATAGGGGATCGCGCGAGTTCCAACAGTAATCCAAAATTTCTGATTCTGGCAGAATTTTTACGCTGGCTTGCGGTTCACCGAATTTTGAGACCATGGCCGCGTAGGTGGACTGACTCATCACAAGGATTCCCGCTGCAAATTCGGCATTCTCAGCCCA
>JAQVUC010000245.1 GCA_028699715.1 Anaerolineaceae bacterium
GATAAAACACAGATGTGATTTTATTGGCATCTAACAGATTCTCAACCGTCTCCCAGCTGTTTCCCGTTTGCTCGAGCATCTCTCGAAGCGCTTTCTCACGCAGCGGATGCACAGCGGTGATGCTGAGTACATCTTCTTCAATATCGCCAGTTGAAATAAAATCTCCCACTTCAGTCTCAAAAAGAAAATCAACGAACGAAACCCTCTCTGAGCAAACACTGATGATTTCTTTTAAGGCTTCAATGCCTGGTGAAGTGACTCTGGACTCGGCTGGCGGCCTGATGGGTATGGAAAGGTAGGATACATCGGGTTGCAATCTGAGCAGAAAATCGATCAACAAGTTGGTTGCGCTTCTGTTGTCGTTCATACCACCTACCAGCATGGTTTCCGTTGCAAGCTCTCCATAAAATTTATTTCTAAAGTCAAGCATTCCAGCCTGAATTTTGTCCAAGGACAACTGGCGGTGAGGTCTGTTAATCTTTTTCCAAAGACCCTCTTCCACGGAGTCCACTTTCAGGGAGACCCAATCCGCCCCCATCAGATCTTCCTGCACGTCAGGACGGTCAATCAAAGAGGCATTAGAGATGACTGCGATGGGAATATTGAATTGCTTCAGCCCGGCGATTAGTTTACCCAGATTGATGTCAAGCGTAGGCTCACCATCCGGCACAATGGTTAGATGATAAATTTTTTTGTCAAGTTTTATGCAATCGGTCACTTTTATCTCAACATCAGAGAGTATCTGATCAACCGCATAAAATTCCCGCCGATTAATTTGGAGGTGGTTGGTGCGCCCGACCTGGCAGTAAATGCAGGAATAAGAACAGTACTTGGCAGGGATAGTATTGATCCCCAGACTGTACCCCAATCGGCGGGAGGGCACTGGACCATAAGCAATCATAAGATACCTTCTTAGTTGTATGCCAAACGGACTTCTTCATCGGCGAGCGTGGGCGCAAGCATTGGTCCCCATTTGGGATCATCCCAGGTGTGAAGTTGACTGTGCATATCCAGGTACTTTTGGGGAATTGGGTGAGTGCCCAGGACAACTTTAACGCCGTATTTTATTTCCAATAGATTTTTGAAGGTGTCGATGTAAGGGCAGGGCGGATATCCAACCAGGAAACCGGTGGCGAGGTGGATCACCTGGACGCCATTTTTGACCATTTCTTGACCCGTATATTCGATGTTGCCACCCGGGCATCCGTTGCAGGTCGTATATCCGACCAGTTCAACCGGCACGTCCTTATAAATTGAAAAGGCACCTTCCCGATTTCGAAGCGACCTAAAACATTTACCCCCGGCACAAGTGCGATAACGATCACATATGATGATCCCGATCTTTACTGAATTGTCCATCTTTTCTCCTTTTGTTCACAACCCTGCTTCTAAAAAAACTGAGTAAATCAAAATTTGATTAGCTGTAACTGTAATGTTACATCGAAAATCGTTAAAAAATCAAATCAGTTCAATTTGCGCTATTCTTCCAAAAAATTGTTTAAAATTTCACTCAATTGTTCAGCGCCGGCGTAGTCCATGACAGTGATGGTTTGCTTGCTTATGCCTTCGACCTCGCTGATGGCCTTCATAGTATTTAAAGCAAGCGGCACTGCAATAGGGCACAAAGGAGAGGAAGGGCGGAAAGTGTAATACGCTTTTCCGTTCTCATCAATTTCGAGGTCCAATATCAATCTCATGCGCATGACATCGACGTTGGTTTCCGGGTCGATCACGGTTTCAAGCTTTTTGATAACCGCTTCTTTTAGCTTAGTCGTATTCATGCCAGATCCTCCTGGACATCAAGCAATCGCAGCACTTTTTGCCACAGCTCCCGGACTGCCAGGGCGGCAGGCGAATCTGGAAATGAAACAGTGATTGGATCGCCGTTGATCATAGACTTGGGAAGATTTTCGTCATAGGGGATTTCGCCAATCAGTTCGATGTTTTCAGCCTTTGCAAATTCGCGGATGGCTCTTGCTCCCTCCGGGTAAATGTCGGCTTTGTTGATGCAGACAACCGAAGGAATATGAAAATGGCGCAATGTGCCCAGAACGCGCTTCAAATCATGCAGACCTGCCAGGCTTGGTTCAGTGATGATCAGCCCAAAATCAGTTCCCGCGCAGGCCGAAATGACCGGGCAGCCAATTCCGGGTGGACCATCGATGATGATCAGGTTTGCCCTTGTGTCTTCGGCATAAAGCCGGGCTTGTTGCCTGATCAGGGTCACCAATTTACCCGAGTTTTCTTTACCTGGAAACAATTCCGCATGGAACAGAGGCCCAAAAGCGGTTTTTGAGTGGAACCAATTGCCCTCTTGTTGTTTGACCATGCTGATTGCGTTTACAGGGCAAGCATAGACACAGGCCGCGCAGCCATCGCAAGCGATGGGGTCGATCCACTGCACATCCGCAATTTGAGGGTCAGGAAAAATTGCGTCATAGCGGCAAACTGGAGAGCAGGCCAGGCAATTGATGCACAGATCAGAATCAATAACAGCCAAAGAGCTCCCCCAAAAATCATTTGCCGGACCAATTTCTGGTTTAAGCACCAGGCCGAGATTGGCTGCGTCCACATCCGCGTCAACGATTACCGCTTGGGCAGGTAGATGATCGCTGGCGCTCAAGTGGGCGAAAGCGGCGCTGATGCTGGTTTTGCCCGTTCCGCCTTTTCCACTGAGGATGATCAGTTGTTTTGCTTTAGGAGCTTGAGTCTTCATTTGTCTGAACCCCCAACGATTTCACGAATTTCCTGGTAAAGCTTGACCAATACCTCCCGATATTCAGGCATCACATCCACTAAGGATTGCCCGGCAGCCAGCTTCTCTGCCAAAAGCCTGTTGAAGGGAACTCGCAAAAGGATTGGGAGTTGCTCCTCTTTGATCAGCTCTTCCAAAGAGTCATCCCCAATCCCGTCCCGGTTGATGACCAATCCAGCTGGAATGTTCATGTCACGGACTATCCCGATCATTTGCTTCAAATCGTGCTGTCCAAAGGGGGTTGGCTCTGTGACCAGGAGGGCAAAATCGACTCCCTGTAATGTCTCAACAACTGAACAGGAAGCTCCGGGCGGGGCATCAAAAATGTCAACAAATTCCTCTGAAGGCTGTTCCATTTTCTTCAACTGCCGGATGATGGGTGTG
>JAQVUC010000246.1 GCA_028699715.1 Anaerolineaceae bacterium
CTGAAGATATTTGATGTGACCTTCTAAAACCTCGATCTGGCTGCGGATTTCCGTCAATTCGCGGAAGACCATCATGGTGGCTTCCAGGTCTTCGGTGTTTTCCATCAATTCCATCAGTTGTTCTTCAGCCGCTTTCAAGTTGCGTAATCTTGAGGAAGAATCCACAAAATCTGAGGTAACATCCTGCCCGCTCAGGCTCTCAGAAAGAACACCATTTTCTCCATCGGCAGACATTTCGCGTATAGCCTGCATGGCTTCTTCAAGTTTTTCAGCAGGGACGCGGATGGATATGGAGGTGTGTTCGTAACTGACTCTTTCATAACCACTGCTGTCAGTCCAGCGTTGGCTGTTGACTACATAGCCGCCCAGCCTAGTTGCCAGGGCGCTTGTGGCCTGCATAGCCTGGGCTGGATCAGCCACCGAAACTCGCAAGCTGGCAGTTTGAATGACCATGCGTTCCTGACCGGTTTTGTCGTCAGCATAAGCCGCTTCCTCCGGCATGGCAGCTGGAGCTTCCATGGGTATCGAAGAATCGTACCCATAGTATTCACCTGCTTCGTTTGATGTCACTTCCTCACGAACATCCTGCGGACTTTTAGCGCTCGCGCAGGCGGAAACCAGTAATAACAGGACCAAACTAAGATAGAGCAATTTTTTTTTCATCTTTTCTCCATTCCAAAATAATCTTCTTCATAACCAAGACGAACAACAGCAGCGAAAAGTTCCTTATTGTGATTTAAAAACTCTGAAGAAAATAACTAGGTGCCGATCCAAAGCCTGGCGGCTTGTCTGGGCGGGATTCCAAGCGCCATGATGCGGTCTTGAACGGGTTCGATCTCGTAAGCTACCCGCTTAAACCCCCAGGTCTCTTCTTCATCATCCCAGATCACATAAGATGCCCTTGGGTCATAATCCCGGGGTTGTCCCACAGAACCAGGGTTAAGTAAGAATCTTCCCTGCGGTTTCCAGCGGTCTCCGGATTCAGGCAGGAGTGTGCGGATAAAGCCGTCTTCGTTCTCATAAAAAATCATGGGGACATGGGAATGTCCAATCAAACATCCGTAGGTTTCCACATGTTCTAAATTGACCCTCGCGGCCGCTGGACTGAGCACATATTCCCAAATCGGGTTTCTGGGACTTCCGTGTACGAGGGTGAGGTCCGGTAGTTCAATTTTTATCCTGAGTAGCTCCAAAAAATCGATTGTCTTTTGCGTGACGATGAGTGATTGCACCTCGATTGCCTGGGCTGCTTCACGGTTGAAGCGGTCGATGGAAATGTAGCCCATCAAAGCTGCATCATGATTCCCCATCAGCGCTTGCAGGTTGGGCAAGTTCTCAAGGATTTCAACGCACTCGTTTGGATCAGGTCCATAGCCAACCACATCGCCCAAAAACCAGACCTGTTCCACTTCCCCCGCGTCTGCTAAAACAGCTTGAAGCGCGTTTAAATTGGCATGGATATCTGAAATGACTAAAGTTCGCATTTTAAGGCATGCTGAAGCGGAAACTCCAGTCACCTTCTTCTATGTCAGTTGGAGATGTCAATCCAAAAATCACGATCCAGGTGTTGCCTGGTTTCAACTGGAATGGATTTCCCTCAGCGTCAAAGAACTGAATTGGCTTATCCGCCTCGGGAGTCCTCCAACTCACTTCATACGCCAGACCATTCCTGAAGATGGTGGCTTTTTCGCCTTCCGTGTTACCGATCAGATCGATTGAATGTAAGGTTGTCTTATATTCAGTATATGGTGCATGCAAAACGATCACATTCGAGAAAGCCAGTGGCTCGTTGGTGTTTTGATCGATCAGGGGCTTGAATTCGTTGTTTGTAGCTTCACCATAGGTCCAACGGATGTACTTTTCCGTTTCTTCATCGTAAACCCATTGACTGTAATCGCTATCAGCAAAGTAGATCCAGGCACTGCTGCCGGCTTCGCCATTTTCAGGGATTGCCTCTGAAAAAGTCATGCCGCTCAAATCCGGATCCTCCAGAGCGTAGCCACGTGAGTTGTAATAATTTGAAAGCGCTGCTGAATTGCCACGAACACTGTAAACAACATTTCGTCCGTCATCACAAACACCCGGGCAGAGATATTTGTCCGTGAAGTATCTGCCTGGGATGTAATAGTCAAGGTAAGGTAAGACATCAATAGGATCGCCACCAGTGGAACCAACCACAGCTTCATAAAGGCTGCCCAAATGGCCATCCACCCTGCGGATCGAACGGATAGGTCCGATTTTTTCTGCGTCCTGACCGTAGAAAAGGGCGGCAAAGCGGTTAGCTCCCCAGCCTATAAAATATTCAAATATGATGTCAGCCGAAGACAAACCCCAATGAGGTTGGTAATCGATTTGGTGATTTGAAATTTTCATGATCACTGGTCGGCGCTTCAGCAGCTCTGGGTCATCAACCTTCAGACCAGTAAGGGGATTGACCCCTTCCGGGTAGGTATCCGGCCCAACAACTGTATACTCAATTTTTTGGGTGGGAGTAGCGGTTTTTTCAGCGTCATTCGTTGCAGTTGGAGCCAGCTCAGTCGAATCAGCGGTAGGCTCTCCTGTTTTTTGTTGCATGACCGCGGTTACTGTACCTGCGATGGCTGTTTGCTGCGCCTCAGTCAAGCCTTCAGAGGCTATCGTTTGGCAAGCTGAAATCAAAACCACAAGGCTCATAATCAACAAGAAAAAGTTTAATCGTTTCATGGTATCTACCTCGATTAGATATATTCTACCCCATGCAATATTCATTCCAGAAACAGGGTCTTTACAAAGCCTCAAATCTTTTTGCGGATTTCTTGTAACAACCTTTAAACATACTTGTTTAGAAATGCTTGTTCTTCGAATTCCAGAAGTTCGATCCTCTCTTGGAGCGTAAAAAACGCCAGGAATGTCACAACGCGGTCGACATTCCTGGCTTTATGTTTTGCTCTTTTTAGAAAATACCTAATCAAACAGCAGTTCCATACGGGAAACACCCGCGTCAAATGGTTTTGCCAGGGGATGATGCACCACCATGGCTGCTGTGGATTGCTCAGGCACCATTTGGTAAGCTGAGGTCAAACTCATCCCAAGCTCACTTTCAGCCGGCAGCAAATCGAAAACTTTGCGGTGTTCTTTTAGCCAGGGTAAAGCT
>JAQVUC010000011.1 GCA_028699715.1 Anaerolineaceae bacterium
AAATTGTCAGGGATCAACTTAGCGCTCATTTGAAATCACTCCGGCCAAATGCTTGAGAGGCAAACTGGCGTTTAGATTGTTCATTTTCCCGGTGTTCCAGCTTATGGTAAGAGATTTTTTGGCGCGGGTTATGCCGACGTAAAAAAGGCGCAGGCGGTCGCGAACAATATCATCTCTGGAGTTTTGTTTGTCATACTGCTGGAACATGAGGCCTCCACTGTGTTGGACTCTCAGGGCTTCGAGGTCGTAAAACAACTCGGCTTGAAGGTTCCTTCGCCCCTCAATGAACCATTTTTCAGAGGTGTATACATCTTTTTCTTCTCCTGACGGATAGTCGTAAGTGTTGGCTGAAGTCAAAAATACTTTGTCCCATTCAAGTCCTTTTGATTTGTGAACGGTAGCCACAATCACCTTGCCGCGGTAGTTTTCCGGGTCAAAACCATCTTCTTTTTGACTAAAGGTGGCAAAGTCACGTTGGTTTTTGGAGATGCCAATCAACTCTTCCATGATCCTCATGGAATCCCACTCAGGGTTATTTTCGAGCAGTGTCTTAATTAAACCGGAGAGTTTGTGAACGATCGCTCTCTCGCCGTTATCCAGCACCAAATCCTGAGCGATTACGAGCACCAGCTGATCCATGGGAAGGTATGCCGCCTGATGCCAGCGTTGGATGGCACTTCGGAAGGATTTCAGCATGTCGATTTGTTCTGCGAGGATTTCAGGGGAAAAAATTTCACTGAGATCAATCGCACTCTCAGGGTATAGAAAAAGTTCAGTCCTATCTAAGTCTTTGAGAAGTTGAGCTGTCTCATTTACCAGCTTGTACTTTTCCGGGTTCTCTTTTAAATGTCTGAAGAAGACTGTAAAACTGGTTGACAAATGGACAGGATTCAAGGGGTCATAAATTGATTTCAGGATCAGGGCAATCGAGCCGGCAGAATTTCTGGTTGGCTCGGGCGTTTTCATCAAAGCATCTGAGGTTTCAATTTTCTGCTTTTTGAGATGCTCTATGATGGTCAAAGCCCTCTCGTTCACAAAAGTCAGGACTGCCACTGTGCTTTCAGGATTTTCCTCCAACCAGATTTTGACTTGTCTGGTCAAAAAGCCCAGCTCCTGATCAGCGCTCATGGCGGTTTGAATGATCTCAACAGAATCAGGGCTGCTTTTTGGATTGCTTTGAGGATCGTTTGGAAGTGTCGGTTGGATAAAGGGCTCGGACAGGGCATCCCGCACCGCAAAATTTGGATGCGAATTTTGGACCCACTCAATCATCGCGTTTGCCAAATCGATGATTTTTTGGGCAGAGCGACCGGACACTGGTAGATCCAGCGCCTCTACATCCTCTCTGGCCACAAATGTTTTCAGAAGATTGGGGTCTGCTGTCGTAAAACTTTCATAGATGGCCTGGTTTGGATCCCCAACCCTGACCCAATTGCCAGTTTCACCGACCAGGGTGGTCAGGATCTGCTGTTGCAGTTTGCTGGAATCCTGGGCTTCATCTTCCAGAATGTAAGGCCAACGGTGCTGCAGCTGCCGGACCAGATCAGGATCTCGCTTTAAACACTCATAGGCGTAGCGGATCAAATCATCAAAGTCGATCGCGCCGCGATAATTCAAAGCGGCCTGGTAGCCCCGATAGATATTCAGGCAGATATACATGAGAGGGTTTACATCCGCGTCAGGTAACCAGGTTTCAAGTTCGTGGAGGCTAATTTGTTTGTCCTTGACTGTTTTGATCCAGTTGGTCGCCAATTTTTCAACCAGATCAGGCAGCTCTTTTTTGATAATTGAGATCTGCTTTTTATCGGATAGGGTTGAGCTAAGCAAGTCCAGCAGAAATTCTTTGTGGTTTTCAAGAGCGATGGAAACCAGGTCTTTCATGATTTCTCTGGTCTCAGACTCGTCAATAATACTAAATTCATTCGGGAGACCAACCAGATCAGGGCGTTCACGCAGAATGTCGTTAGCCAGGCCGTGCAGGGTGCGGACCCGGTAGCCAAATCCTTCCATCAGTCCGTTCTGCCTTAACTTTTCACCGATCCTGGAAGAGAAGTTGTCAGCCCCTGAATTCGTAAAAGTGACGATCAAAATTTCTTGCTCAGGTTCAAGATCGGTGGTTAAGATCAATTTCACTGCCAGCTGTGAAAGCGTCCAGGTTTTACCGCTGCCCGGCACGGCAGAAATCCCCAGCAGGCCTTGCTTGTACTTCAACACTTCTTCCTGTGAAGGTCGCAGTTGCAGTTTATCCGCCATCGGATTTCCTTATGGCTTTGCGGTGGAGGGTCTGAAGCAGGGTCAACAATTGCCCCCGTTCCTCGATACCGGATTCATTAAAATCTGAGGATAAAACAAAAATCTTTGTTCGACAGCGGGCTAACAATCCACTTAAGATTCGTTTTAAATTGGTCTGGTTGTATTCAAATTCGTCGTCAGCGGTCCATTGATCGCCTGACTGCCAGCTTCTGCTCAAAACCACCGGATGGGTCAGGGGCTGCTCCAACCTTTCATACCAGCCCTTGCTGCCTATGTTTATCCAAAATTGATACTTAACGGCTTTGTTTTGCATGAGGAAGCTCATTACTGGGGCTATCAGAATTGAATCGGGATCCGAGCTGTCCCAGTCGCTCAAATACATAGCTGAAATCAGACCGGAATCGAGCGATTCGATAAATGCCTGGGCTGCGGACGCCCGGTCATTTCGTTGGGACTGGCTTAAAGATTGATAAAATTTCCGGTAAGATTCCATCAGGATGGCGGTGCTTTTGCCAGCCTGAAGATCATCATGCATACCAAAGCCCGGTTGAGAGAGCACTTCTCCAAAAAGCCGGCTGAAAAAGCTATCCAGCGGTTCGTTCTCATCAGCATCTTCGAGCCAGGATTTGAGGGTTCGATATTGTTGGAGCAAGTTATCTGAAATACGATCATCAAGCTTTTTTGCTTCCGGCAGCGCGTATAAATGGATGTTCTTTGGATCAAACTTTCCAAGCAGTAGGTGAGCTCTGATGAGATCCAAATCCTGGATCGACTGGCTGAGTGTCACCGCAGTGATGTGGTATTCCACCCGGAAGCCCAGGGAGGGGCGGCTGAACTTTGCCAATGTGACCAGCGTTTTGATAAAAGGATCCTGCATCAATGAGGAAGATGGTTTTTGAACGCTCGCCTTAATGCCAGCCTGCTCCAGTTCATGGCTCAGCGAGTAAATCAGGCTGTCTGAAACAAAAGGGGCGAGAATGGCAATTTCGGAAGGGTCGACACCATTTTTCTGAATAAGCTTGTTGACCTGATCTGACAATTCAGTAAGCAGTTCGGGAAAATACCTGATTTTCCGGTCTGAAAACCAGAGCGTGTTTTGAATAAGTTTTTTATCAGGAGAACAGTTTTGAACATCATTCAGGCACTTTCCCAGGCGCAGCAAGTCAGCTGAACTGACATAATTTGACTTGAGTTCAATGCTTGTTTCCGTATGTTCTGCAAGGGATAAGGAAGATTGTGGATCCGCACCTAAAAAGCTTCTGTAACCCGCATTTGTGTCGTGAATGATCAAAGCCGTTTCAAGCGCAGGCAGCCATTGTCTGACAATATCGTGTACATACGGTGGATCTTCTTCCGAATTATCGTAGATCAAATGCCGGTACTGGTTTGAAAAATAGCGTTGAAAGGTTTGATTTGGCCAGAGATAATTTTTGAACAACTCGACTTGCAGTGATAGATCAAGCAAGTTTTCACGCAAACAGAGCGATCTGAACTGATTTACCGCTTCCTGGACGTCAGAAAACACATTGGCCCGATTCTGATCCCCAATCCAGGCACTGGAAAGACGTTTTCCGATTTCGGTATGAGAAAACCCGACCAGGGCTGATTTGTTTAAGTTGTCGATGATCTGACTGTAAAGTCGAAAACGGGGCAGGGTTACGTTGTTGAACCTACCCTGGTCGATCATGGGGTCGACTATTTTTGCCATGTAATATTGCGCGCTTTCAAGTGTCAAAAAGCGGGGTTGTTCGTAGGGGTGTTCAAATAGCTGAAAGCTGCCGATCAGAGGCCAAAATAAAGCGACCATACGCCGGACAATACTGCTCATGGTTTGGATCGAGACGTTTGAATCAGCGGCTTTTTTGTTGGCAGACATCCAACTGAGATAGGGTTTGGCGAGGCTTTTCTGGGGTAGTAAAACTAAAAATTGATTACCCTGTACCTGCGGGGCAGAATCAAGCAGTTTGCTCAAGCGTGAAATGGCAGCCGTCGTTTTGCCCGCTGCGGCAGGTCCATACAAAAAAACTGAGGAATTGCGGAAAGGATCGGCAGCCGCTTCTTGTTCTTTGCTTAGTTTTCCAGTTGAGATATCCATGGCCTGCATAGAATTATATCCAATACCAGCGGCCACTGGCATAAGCGGTAGATTTAGCTAGGACAAGCGCAAGCAGACATCTCAAGTTTATGGGCAAATCCTCTCAGGAAAAATCGAAAATTTCATCACGTATGTAAGGTTTATTGGGTCAAGCATTATTCAGAAAAAAGAGTCTGAAAATAGCGAAAGAATGTGTCCTGTGAAGAATCCGAGATGATATTCCATTGGTATAATCCCTTTGTCACTTACTATAGGAGAGAAAGTATGCACTCATCACTCAGCCCGTTTTTTAATGCCAAAGGTGTAGCGGTTCTCGGAGCATCTACAAATCCAAAAAAATTAAGTTATGGCATTGTGGAAAACCTTTTGATCAACGGTTATCAGGGAGAGGTTTATCCGGTCAACCCCAAAGCCGATCAGATCCTGGGGAAGAAAGCCTACGCTTCCATCGCGGACGTGCCTGACCCGGTCGAACTGGCTGTGGTAGTTTTACCAGTCACCGTGATCATGGAAACGATGCAGGCAATTGGAGAACGTGGCATTAAATCCGTTGTGATCATTACCGGCGGATTCAAAGAATTGGGTCCAGAAGGGGCGGAGATCGAAAATTCGGTCAAAAAATTAGCGCAGGACTATGGTATGAGAGTAGTTGGTCCAAATTGTGTGGGAACACTTGATGTGCGCACAGGATTGAATTCAACCTTCATCAAGGGCGTCCCTCCTGCAGGGCCGATCGCGTTTATCTCTCAATCCGGTGCCATTTGCGGGGGCGTGATCGATTTGATCATCAACTCGAAAATCGGTTTTTCCCATTTTGCCAGTCTGGGCAATGAGATGGATGTAACCGAAACCGATATGCTGGAGTATTTTGCGGAAGATGACGACGCAAAAGTAATCGCGATGTACGTGGAAGGCATCCAGGATGGGCAGCGCTTCATGAAAGTTGCCCGTGAAGTGAGCAAAAAGAAACCAATCGTCTTCTTGAAAGCCGGGAAGAACGATGCCGGCGCCAAAGCTGTTAGTTCGCACACCGGATCGCTGGCAGGCTCCTATGCCGCTTACCAGGCCGCGCTTAAACAATCTGGCGTAATTGAGGTGGAAAATATTAACCAACTTTTCAATTTGGCCTGGGCGCTGGGCAGTCAGCCACTTCCCAAAGGCAAACGGGTCGCCCTGACAACCAACGCGGGTGGGGCAGCCGCGTTGGCAGCGGATAGTCTCGATTTCAACGAGTTTACTCTCGCGAAAATTGCTCCTGAGATTCAAACGCGCTTGCGGGAAAAACTTAACCCCAGCGCGCAAGTCTCTAATCCGGTTGATATGCTTGGTTCAGTCAGCCCTGAAGATTATTTGTGGAGCTTGGGTAATCTGGATCAGGATGAAGGTGTAGATGTGCTCATGCCCATTTTGGTCCCTCAATCTTTGGTTGACACAGTTGGAGTAGCAAAAGCCTGGGTGGAATTTGGTCAAACAACTCAAAAGACCCTGTTGACCTGTTTGATGGGGGAACGCAGCACCGGTGAATCAGAGCAAATTCTCAATACGAACAAAGTGCCAGTCTATAAATTCCCTGACCTGGCTGGGCCGGTTTTGAAAGGTATGTGGAGTTATAAAGAGGTTTTGGAACGGCCGACGTTTGAAGAAGTTTCGTATTCTCTCGCCGATAGCGATGAGGTTGAAAAAGCCAGGCAGGCAATAGGCCAGCGCAAGGTGATTGGTGAGTACGAATCCCGCTTGCTCCTGAATGCCTATGGCATCCCAAATGTGCCTGGTGACTTGGCCAACAACTCGGAAGCTGCCGAAAAAATCGCTGAAATGATTGGGTATCCGGTAGTCCTGAAAATTGTTGCTGAAGGGCTGATCCATAAGTCTGATGCGGGTGGAATTATACTTAACCTTCATAATGCAGAAGAGTTGCGCGTAGCTTATAGCAAGTTAATTAAGCGGATCAACAAAACCGAACCGGAAGCAAAGATCCTTGGTGCCATGGTTGAGAAAATGGCACCCAAAGGTTTTGAGGTCATCGTGGGGATGCGAAGAGACGCGACCTTTGGAGCGCTAATGATGTTTGGCATGGGCGGAACCATGGTGGAGTTAATCAAAGATATTCAATTCAAAGTCGCTCCCTTGTCAGTCAGTGACATCAAAGAAATGGTTGCGAATACCACCGCAGGACGGCTCTTGAACGGATATCGGGGTGGAACTGTGGGGGATTTTGAGGCCCTCTACGAGGTGATTGCTCAACTGAGCCATTTGGCTATGGAACATCCTGAAATCCAGGAAATTGAAATCAATCCTCTGGTCGTTTATCCTGAAGGACAGGGGGTGCTGGCGATTGACAGCCGCATGATCCTCAGTTAATTTTTCTACATAATTAGGACCGAGCCATACAACTATTGAGTGTATGGCTCTTTTTTTTCAAGAATCCCGATCAAATTTTGTTATCACTCTTTTTTTCGTTAGAATAAAAGTGAGGGAAGTATGTTTGAAGTAAAAGGAAGATACGGCACAGCCAGGGTCTTTTCAAAAATTCGTGATGAAAAGGCAGTTGAGCAAATCCAAACATTAATGGACCAACCTTTTGTTGAAGGTTCCAAGGTTAGAATCATGCCCGATTATCACTGGGGAGCTGGCTGTACCATAGGTTTTACAGCCGGTTTGGGAGAGTACGTTGTACCCAATTTGGTGGGTGTGGATATTGGCTGCGGCATGTACGTGGAAAGCCTTGGTAAGAAGGATTTTGATCTGAAATCTTTTGACCGGGTAGTGCACGAGATCCCTGCCGGCTTCAATTCCTGGAAGCAAGCGGTTCAAGATGCACCATTTATGCGCAAGTTGCTTTGTTTCGATGAGATCAAAAGTTCGGTCATCGATAGGCAGGTTGGCACTTTGGGCGGAGGAAATCACTTTATTGAGCTTGAACGGGATGAAAACAGCGCTGAAATCTTCCTGGTAATTCATTCCGGAAGCCGCAATATCGGAAAACAAGTCGCGGACCACTACCAGAAGTTAGCGGAAAAAACCTGTCAGGTTGATGTTCCAAGACCGCTCAAGTACCTGAAAGGTGACTTGGCACAGAAATACCTGCACGACATGCGCTTGTGTCAGGAATACGCCAGTCTGAACCGACAGACCATGGGTAAACACATTAATAGGCGCTTTGGCATAGGCGGACCGACCTTTCAAACCATTCACAACTACATCAACGCATCGGACAACATCATCCGCAAAGGCGCGGTCTCAGCCAAAAAGGGAGAAAAACTGATCATCCCGATGAACATGCGTGACGGTTCAATAATTTGCGTGGGTAAAGGGAACGCTGATTGGAATAATTCCGCGCCTCACGGAGCGGGACGTTTGTACGGCAGAAAAGAAGCCATGCGAATTTTGAACCTGAATGATTTCAGAGCTACCATGCGGGATGTATATTCCACCACAGTCAATCGTGATACCCTGGACGAAGCTCCGATGGCCTACAAAGCAACTGAGGAGATCATTGAAGCCATTCATGACACGGTCGTAGTTGAATCGCAACTTAAACCTATTTACAATTTCAAAGCTGGCAGGGAATAGAAAAAGCCAACGAAGGGAATCGAACCCCCGACCGGACGCTTACGAAGCGTCTGCTCTACCGACTGAGCTACGTTGGCGTAGGCGGCATTATACCAAAAGTTTTGATTTCAACCAAGTTTCACACTGAGCAAGGTTACAGTATTAAACTTGCATAACTTCGGAAATTAGCACACAAAAAGGAGAGTTCCATCCATAATTAGTTTGCCAACAAAAAAGGAGGAACTCTCACATGACAGGACAATCTGTCTACATTATTATAACTTTAGTTGTCGGCCAGGAAAGGCAAGAGATACACCGGCAAGCTGTTCGTTTTCCTGGTTTATTTCCCGGTTTATTGTGGCCAAGCGGTAGCCAGCGCCTTAGTCGAAATGGTTTTTTGTTTCGTCGAGAGAGTCGGCTCGTTTGATGATATCTTTCCCAAAACGTTCACGCAATTCATCCACAGCTTTTACCAACTCTTTTTTCCTGTCAGTTTCCGGCTCCCAAAGCGACAGCTGGTGATGAGGTTTATCTAATTTTGTGACGCCAACACCAAGCAGACGCACAGGTCGACCTTTGATCAGGTTTTTTAGCAAGAGCGCTTGGGCTTCGTCATAAATCAGCTGGTCAAGATCAGTGCATTCTTTTAGACTGCTTTGTCTTGTCAGGGTGGTAAAGTCTGAGTAGCGGATCTTGATTTGGACAACGCTGCCAGCAAGTTCGGCTTTTCTCAGTCTGGAGCCGACTTTATCAGACAAGTGACGCAGAACTTTTAGCAAATATTGGATATCATCCTGGTCTTCATGGAAGGTCGTCTCATTGCTAACTGATTTTGGATCTCCGTCAACCGATAAGGGCGTGTTGTCAATGCCCTTGGCACGTCTGCGCATGGATTCAGCATGCTGCCCAAAAATGCTTTTTAATTCCACATCGCTCAATGTTGCTATCTTCCCAATACTTTCGACGCCTCTTTTTTTCAGCTGAGCGGCTGTTTTTGGTCCGACCCCCCAAAGAGCCTGAATATCTAAAGGAGCCAGAAAGCTCTCTTCTTCTCCAGGTTCAATGACCGTTATTTGCTGTGGCGACCTGCCTGTTTTGACCTGTTTTTTGCCAAAATCGTTGGCGATCTTGGCAACCAGGCGGCTGGTCGCACAGCCCAAAGAACAGGGTAGACCAGTTTCTTGCATGACTCTTTTCTGTAAATCTGAGGCAATGGATTTGATCGGTTGGGGCATGTCACTGACATCCAGAAAGGCTTCATCTACCGAGATCTGTTCTACGATGGGCGTTGTATCCCGCAAAATATCCATAACTTTTCTGGAATAGTCTGAATAATGTTTGAAACCACTGTGCACCAATATCAAATTCGGGCACAGCTTCAAGGCTTGGCTGGTGGGCATGGCAGAGTGAACCCCTTTTTGCCTGGCAGCATATGAACAGGAAGTTATCACACCCCGACCGGAGGGGCTTCCTCCAACAGCGAACATTTTCCCTTTCAGGGAAGGGTCGAGCAATTCTTCAACGGAACAGAAGAAGGCATCCAAGTCGAGGTGAATTATTTTGCGAGTCATACCTAAAAAAATCGCCTGACTAAGCAGGCGATTTGAATTAAACGTCCAGGTTGCGAACCTCTTTTGCGTGGGTTTGGATGAAGCGTCGGCGGGGTGGCACCAGAGAACCCATCAACATGTCAAAGGTTTGATCAGCTTCGACCGCGTCTTCGATGTCAACCTGTAAAAGTGTTCGGTTTTCAGGATTCATCGTGGTTTCCCATAGCTGTTCCGGGTTCATTTCTCCAAGACCTTTGTATCGGGACAGGCTGACCTTATTTTTGCCGCCCATCTTGCTTACGATGCGCTCCATTTCATCATCGGAATAGGCGTAAGAGACTTGATTGCGATAGCTGATCTTGTAGAGCGGCGGTTGAGCGATGAACAGATGCCCTTCGTCAATCAGAGGCTGCATGTAGCGGAAGAAAAATGTGAGCAACAGAGTGCGGATGTGAGCTCCGTCGACGTCGGCATCGGTCATGATGATGACCTTGCCGTAGCGGAGACCTTTGATGTCAAAGGAATCTCCGATGCCAGTGCCAAGGGCTGAAATCAGCGATCTGACTTCACGGTTGCCTAAGATTTTGTCCAGGCGAGCTCTTTCGGTGTTAAGGATCTTACCACGCAGGGGCAGTATGGCCTGGTAGTGGCGGTCACGGCCTTGTTTGGCAGAGCCACCAGCCGATTCACCCTCAACGATGTACATTTCTGATTTGCTGGGGTCTCTTTCTGAACAGTCGGCTAATTTGCCGGGCAGGGTCATGGATTCGAGCGCTGATTTGCGGATGACCAGGTCACGCGCTTTCTTGGCAGCGTCACGCGCCCGGGCTGAGGTCAAACACTTTTGAATGATAGCTTTCCCAGCCGAAGGATTCTCGTCCAGGAAAGTGGAAATGGCTTCCCCAACCACTTGCTGCACGTAAGTTTGGACATCGGCATTCATCAATTTGACCTTGGTTTGGCTTTCAAACTGTGGATCCGGGTGCTTGATGCTGATGATGCCGGTCAGGCCCTCGCGCGTGTCTTCACCACTGAAATTGGGGTCTGTTTCTTTGAGCAGCCCTGATTTGCGTCCGTAGTCATTGATACTGCGGGTGATAGCCGCACGCAAACCCGTCAGGTGAGTGCCTCCGTCGCCGGTGTTGATCGTATTGGCAAAAGAGTAAATTGACTCAGAATAGGTGTCGGTATATTGGACAGCAAATTCAATACCGATTCCAGAAATATCTTTTTCACCATAGATCATGGAGTGCAAGGTCTCACGGTTGCGGTTGACATAGCGGGCAAAAGAGGCAATTCCGCCTTCAAAATGGAAGGTCATTTCCTTGCCAGAGCGCTCATCAATCAACCTGATGCTGACACCTCGGGTGACAAAAGCCATTTCTCTGAAACGCTGTACCAGGGTTTCAAATCGATAAGTCACATCATCCAGGAAGATAGTTCTGTCAAAACGGAAGGTTGTGGAGGTTCCAGTTTCATCCCCTTTGTAAGTCCCGGTTTTTTTTACGTCGCCTTGGGGAATACCTTTTTCATAGCGCTGGAAGTAAATCTTATTTTCTCTTTTGACGGTGACTTCACACCATTCAGAGAGCGCGTTAACCGCTGATACACCAACACCGTGAAGACCACCGGATACTTTGTAGCTTCCGCCACCAAATTTACCGCCGGCGTGTAAGACGGTCATAACAATTTGAAGTGCGGAAATCTTTTTCTCTGGATGAATATCTGTGGGGATACCACGGCCGTTATCCTTGACTGTGACACTGTCATCAGGGTGGATAATGACTGTGATTTCCGTTGCCACTCCAGCCAGAGCTTCATCGATGGAGTTGTCTACAACTTCGTAAATTAAATGATGCAAAGCCTTTACGTCTGTACCGCCAACGTACATACCAGGTCTGCGGCGAACAGCTTCAAGTCCTTCAAGGATTTGGATAGCCTCTGCGTTGTAATTGTTTAAATTATTTGTTTTCAATATCGTCTCCGCTACTTAACTTGTTTGCCCAAAATCAGGAACTTCGAATTGTTGTGATTCTCGCACGCTCTTGCGTGCATCTATGTAATAGTGAAAGCTGGCCGCAAAAATGATCGTTGTGACCAAACTGTGACCAAGGATAGAAACCAACAACATCCAGGAGTTGTCCTGTGGGATTTGCCATAAATAATCTGTTAAAAATGTCGCAAAATAACCAAAAAGGATGAAAAAAGAGGTCTTTGCGTTGGTGGGTTTGACTGTGAGAATGCTTTCCTTCAAGGATTTTGGAAATTTTTCACCGTAAAGAAGGATGTGGTGTGGGGTAAAAATCATTGGGATCACAGATGAGATCAACATAAATGTGAGGAAGAAGTAACCCAAAGATCCAAATAATGGTAATAGCGCGTTCAATAAGGATACGATCAATAATGCAGGCAGCAAGATAATGATAAAGGCAATGATTGACACGATCGGGATCATGAACAATGAAGCCAGGTCTTTGACTAAACTTTGCTTCTGTACGGTTTCTTTTTTACCCACAACCGCATTTCTAATGACCAGTAGAAACAGGGCTCCGTAGACAAAACCAATCAGAGAAAACAAAATAACCAACAGGATGGTAGTCCAGGGTGACGTGACTTGAGAGGTTGAAAAAGCTGTCAAAGGGTTTTCTGTCAAATTTCGGTGAGCTAGTAGACTGGGGGTCCCGATAGGATAGGTACGTAGGAAGGAAGTAAGACTGAAATGCTGTACTGTTTCAACCAAGGAACTGCTCAGCTCTTGCCAGGATTCCAGTATTTCAGTTGTGGCAGAGTTTGGTAAAACAATGGATTTCACGAACCCTTCAATTTGTTCACTGATCAGGTAACGTTTGCCGAACAAAAAGAAAATGTCGAGTAAAATAGGAAATAGAAGCAGGTATAGATGCCTGGACAGAGTCTCATAGCCTGCTTTGAACGCGTCAATAATCTTTGGCTGTTTTCGAGCCGGAATCACAAATCTCATAACCTTATAATTATACCATTCACTGCCATATTTCGCACGTAGGAAAGCATAAGTTTCTCGTCCGAATAATGCCTTAACTTACTTCGGTGATAAAATCTTGCTATGGAAATCAGCCCTTCTGAGAGACTCTATCGAAATCGATTCAGCATCCTGCTGGCCTTTCTGGCTTTGGGCTTT
>JAQVUC010000247.1 GCA_028699715.1 Anaerolineaceae bacterium
GGCGAAGTTGAAACCGCTGGCGTTACTTCGATCGTCGGTGAACGATTTGATCTGCTGGTAACTGTTGAAGAATTGAAAGATTCCCTGGAAAGAGTTGATCCTACAAAATTGGTCTTCATCAAGAATTTCTTCAAACGTGATGAAATCGCCGATACCCTGGAAGCAAAATTCCGCGAAATGGGTTTGATTGAATAAGTCCTGACGGCATATTTGTTGCACCATCATTGCTAACGTTGGACGAAAAGGAAAGGAGGCATCAGGAGATTAGCAGAAACAAAAAAAGTTGTCTATCGTATTTGTAGTCTATTGATTAAAAATTTTATATGTTTTTTGGAGGATCCTAATGCAAATCATTCTCGACATCTTTAACTTTATTGGTGAACAGCTGCTTTCTTCATACAGCCTTGTTCTCGGTCTGGTCGCCTTGACCGGCCTTTTGCTCCTGAAGAAACCTGCAACTCAGGTCATCAGTGGCGTTATTAAAACTATCGTTGGTGTCATCATCATCAGCTCTGGTGCTGGTGTTCTGGTTGGCGGCATCAATCCCCTGACCGACATCATCAATCACATCCTTGGCGTTCAGGGTGTTCTGCCTACTAATGAAGCTGCTTTGCCCTTTGCACTGGAAAAATTTGGCCAGATCGGCTCACTCGTTATGGTTGGCGGTTTCGTGCTGAATATGATTTTGGCTCGTCTGACCAAGTACAAATTCATCTATCTGACCGGTCACATCATGCTCTACGTTTCTTTGTTCGTAGTCATTGTCCTCAACGCTACCATTGGTTTGGAAGGCTGGTTACTCTGGTTGGTTGGCTCCATCGTGATGGGTCTCTATTTCACCCTCATGCCAGCGCTGAACTACCCTGGGACCAAAGCGGTCACAGGTGGTGAGAAATTCTCCGTCGGTCACACTGGCGACTTCTCCTACTGGTTCTCTTATGAAGTTGGTAAATTATTTAAGAAGAACTCCCGCTCTGCAGAAGAATTCAAACTACCCAAGAGCCTGAGCTTCTTCCGAGATACCACTTCCAGCCTGGCATTAACCCTGCTGCCTATTTTCCTAATTCTGGTTTTGATTTCCTGGAACTATGTGGCAACTGAAGTTTCTGGCGGTACGAATCCGATCATGTTCGCTATTATCAGCTCTCTGACATTTGCTGCTGGTATGGCCATTGTTTTGGCTGGCGTCCGCATGATGCTTGGTGAGATTATTCCCGCTTTCTCAGGTATTTCTGAGAAACTCGTCCCCGGTGCTGCTCCTGCTTTTGACTGCCCGGTCGTCTTCCCTTACGCTCCTACCGCTCTGCTGTTTGGTTTCATCTCCATGTTCATTGGCATGGTCATTGGAACTGCTCTGCAAGTTGTGTTCAAGAGCCCCTACATCATTTTGCCCGGTATCGTTCCTGCCTTCTTTGCTGGCGGCACCTCCGGTATTTTCGGTAACGCAAAAGGTGGTTGGAAAGGCGCAGTGGTTGGACCCTTCATTATGGGTTTGGTCATGCAAATTGGTACTGGCCTGTTGATCCCCTTCACTGGCGAACTGTTTGACAAGGGCGCAACCTTTGGTGATCCCTTCTATGCTACCGTTGGTTTAGCTTTCGCTAAAGCCAGCGACCTGGTTGGCAAGGGCGGCATTATTGGTTACATCACCCTGGCCGCGGTTGTTCTGCTGACCGTTTTGGTCTTCATCCTTGGTAAGAATTACAAACACCTGGATGAGCCTGTTGAAGCCAATTAATTAACTAGTTCAAAAGTGACCGCAATCTTCTACATGCGGTCACTTTCTTTCATCTACAAGTTATACTAAGACAAATTCAACCGGGGTGCTGATCAAACAGTACCCCTTTTTTAAAGAGTCAAGAGGAGACATATGCAAGCAAACACTCCGTTCCAGGAAAAAGCAATCAATACCATCCGGTTTCTCTCAGCAGATGCCGTCCAAAATGCAAACTCCGGACATGCCGGACAGCCGATGGGTTCAGCGGCTATCGCCTACACCTTATTCAGCAAACATCTGAAATTCAATCCCGCCAATCCTAATTGGGCAGACCGTGATCGTTTCATTCTTTCTGCTGGTCACGGCTCGATGTTGCTTTACAGCCTGTTTTATCTGACCGGCTACGAAGAGATGACCATGGAGCAGCTCAAACAATTCCGTTCTCCAAACAGCCTGACTCCAGGGCATCCGGAATATAAACATACTGCTGGTGTTGAAACCACAACCGGTCCCTTAGGGCAGGGGCTTGCTGTTGCGGTTGGTATGGCCATGGCTGAAGCTCACCTTGCAGCTGTTTATAACAAAGACAACCACAAAGTAGTGGATCATTACACTTATGTTATCGCTGGCGATGGCGATTTGATGGAAGGCATCACCTCTGAAGCTTCTTCGCTGGCTGGGCATCTGGGTTTGGGCAAACTGATTTGTTTTTATGATGACAACCGCGTCACTATTGATGGCGGAACGGAAATCACTTTCACTGAAGATCGTGCCAAACGTTACGAAGCCTATGGCTGGCAGGTCTTACATGTGGAAGATGGCAACAACGTGGAAGAGATCGACCAGGCTATCATCAAAGCCAAAGCCGATCCAAGGCCTTCCATGATCATTTGCCGCACCCATTTGGGTTACGGATACCCCTCCTGGCAAGGACTCTCGGAGGCCCATTCCGGCATTCCCAGTGACGAAGAATTAGCCGGCGCCAAGGAAGCTTTGGGCTATCCAGTGGAACCCAAGTTTTTTGTGGATGAAGAAGTTTTGGCACACTATCGCGAAGCTTTGCCCAAAGGAAAAGAAGCGGAAGCTCGCTGGGAAACAAATCTGGAAAAATTCAGCCAGAGTCATCCAGACCTGGCAGCTGAATTCAAGCGAGTTTTGTCTGGCAAGCTGCCTGAAAATTGGCCGGATGTCATTCCCACTTTTGAGCCCAGTGCTAAAGGTTTGGCCACACGCAGCGCGTCAAATAAGATCATCAACGCGCTTGCGGGCGTATTTCCCGAGTTGGTAGGTGGTTCAGCTGATCTGAGCGGCTCCAACTCAACCACAATCAATAACACACCATCTTTCCAAAAAGACAGCTACGAAGGGCGTTATTTCAGCTATGGTGTGCGCGAACACGCCATGGGCGCCAT
>JAQVUC010000248.1 GCA_028699715.1 Anaerolineaceae bacterium
GTAATCAGCAGTCGCCCGGTCCATGCCTGTGTTTTCACCAGTGGCACCGCGCCAAAGGTTGCCGGCTCCGATCACAATGGCAACATCCACACCAGTCTCGTGTACGCTCTTGACTAATTCAGCGATGTGTCTGGCTTGCGCGGGGGCAATCCCATAGCCCCCTGGTTCCGCAAGGGCTTCACCAGAGATTTTGAGTAAAATCCGATTATATTTTTTGACTGATTTTTCTTCGCTCACGATGCCTCCTTTTTTCAAGATGGTTGCAAAAAAAGAGCCAACCAATGGTTGGCTCTAAAATTCATCAGGCAGCTTCTTCTTCGTCAGTCTGAGCGGGTGTTGTTTCACCCAAAGCCCAGCGCACAAAGCGCCTCACAACGATACGCTCGCCCAAGGCAGCGACCTTATCATTGATCAGGTCGGTTATCGTCCGGCTCTCATCCCGAATGTACTTCTGGTTGAGGAGGACATTTTCGTCCAAAAATTTCTTCATGAAACCCTCAACGATTTTGGGGATGATGGCTTCAGGTTTGCCTTCTTCACGCACACGGGTTGTGATGATAGCCTTCTCTTCTTCGATAACTTCAGCCGGGATGTCTGCTTCGGAAATGTACTTGGGAGAAGCGGCCGCGATTTGCAGCGCGATTTCGTGAGCAAGTTCTTTGAAGGTATCAGATTTGGCCACAAAGTCAGTTTCTGAATTAACTTCCACTAAAACGACCGGCGAACCGGCGGTGTGGATGTAAACTTCCAAACGCCCTTCGGAGGCTTCGCGGTTGGCGCGTTTTTCTGCTTTTTTGAGGCCTTTTTCGCGCAGTTCTTCAATTGCTGCGTCCATGTTGCCCGCAGCGTTTTGCAGAGCGGAACGGCAATCCATGATGCCGCAGCCAGTTTTTTCACGTAATTCTTTGATCATATCAATGGTGATGTCCATAAGTTTCGTCCTTTCCAATCGCCTTGAGCTGATTATTCTTCGACTTCAGCTTCTGCTTCAGCTTCGTCCGTAGAATCAGCGCTTTCGGCTTCCTCTTCTTCAATTCTGCGCTTTTCGATCACGATCTTGGCGCGGGTTGATTCACCCAGCAAATCTTCGTCGTCGAGTTCTTCGTCATCTTCGATCTTACGGGAGATCACGGAGCGGGCAGGAATGATTTCTTCCTCTTCTTCCTCATCCTTGCGCATCATCTTGCCTTCAAGAACGGCATCAGCCATATGACCGATGAGCAGCTTGATGGCACGAATCGCGTCATCATTGGAAGGGATAACATAGTCAATGTCTGAAGGATTGCAATTGGTGTCGACCATGGCGATGACGGGGATTTCCTTGAGAACAGCTTCGCGAACGGCAGTATCTTCACGCTCAATGTCAACGATGAAGAGCAGATCGGGCAAGGTTTTCATGTTGCGAATACCGCTCAGACGAGTGTCCAGACGGTTGATTTCACGCTGTAGCAAGAGACCTTCTTTTTTGGTCAGACGATGTACTTCGCCAGTCTCAAACAATTTTTCAAGACGAACCAGTTCAACAATTCGTTTCTGGATGGTGACCCAGTTGGTCAGTGTGCCGCCCAGCCAACGCTGGTTGACATAGGGCATGCCGCAGCGTTCAGCTTCAACCTGGATGGTTTCCTGAGCCTGTCGCTTGGTGCCGACGAATAAAACAGTTCCGCCTTCAGCCACAGTGTCGCGCACTTTGTTGTAGGCTTCGTCAACCAATTTGACCGTTTGCTGCAAGTCGATGATATGGATACCATTGCGTTCCGTGAAGATATAAGGACGCATCTTCGGGTTCCATTTGTTGGTTCTGTGCCCAAAATGGACACCGCTCTCGAGGAGAGCTTTCATAGATATAGCTGGCATGATAACTCCTTTGCGTTATGCCTCCGCCTGGTTTTGCGAACCTCCCAACCTTTGCAGGCACGCAGAAGGGTCTGATCCGAGGCGTGTGTAATAGTGTCCCTGGCAAATACCAGAGCGGTGAGTAGTATAACATAAAGTTGGGCAGTCAAGGGAACAAATGGATTCTTTTAGTCAGGTTATTTAGCTGCTTATCTCTATTCCTGGCTTCCATTTAAGTCATATTATTGAAATTCCCGTTTTTCCTATAAAAATTGCGGTTATACCCAATAATTGCAGGTACCTTTTTTTTTGGGAGGAACAAAAATGGAATATGATGTCATAGTAATCGGTGGCGGATTATCCGGGCTGACGGCCGGGAGTTGGTTGGCCAAACGGCAGCTCAAGGTTGCTGTAGTTGACAAAAGCTACAATCCGGGTGGGTCTTGTGGGGTTTTCAAACGGGGCAATGTAACCTTCGATCAGGGTTCGGCAATGCTCTATGGCTTTGGCGAACAAGGTTTCAACGCGCACCGCTTTGTCTTCAATTGCCTGGAAGAACCCATTGATATCATCCGCCACGACCTGCTCTACTGTGTCAATTTCAACGGGCGCAGGATCCGCTTTTTTGCGGATGTTGAAAAGTTTGCCGATGAACTGGCAGGCGTCTTCCCGAACGAAGAGAAAAACATCCATCGTTTTTACCGCGATATGCTGAAGATGTACCAGCATGTCATGGTGGAAACTCCCAGTTACACCACAGCCGATGAAACAGACCGAGAAGCCGCGCTCAAGAATATCCTCCAACATCCCGTCTCTTACGCGCGTTTTATGAGCTACCTGAACAAAAGCGCCAAAGAGTTGCTCTCAAAATATTTCACTGATCCAGAAATTTTTAAATTTTTCGATAAGCTTACCTCCACCTACTGCTATGCTACCGTTGAAGAAGCCCCGGCTATTCTGGCAGCTGTGATGTATGTCGATAACCACGTTGGGGGCAGTTATTACCCGGCCGGCTCTACTCTGTTTCTGCCTGGAAAACTAGAAAAGGTGATCGAGGAAAACGGCGGTGATATGCTGCTGGAACGGGAAGTGGTTTCCCTGATTTTTGAAGACAGCAAGCCCTCCGGCGTGCTCCTGGATGATGGCACAAAAATCCACGCGCCGAATATCATCTACTCAGGAACAGTCTGGAACCTATACGGAAAACTGATCGACCCAAAATATACAACTGAAGAACGGCGCGCCTGGGCTGAAAATCTGGCGCCTACCTATCCAAGCGTTGTGCTTT
>JAQVUC010000249.1 GCA_028699715.1 Anaerolineaceae bacterium
CCGCCATGTTTACAACGCGATCGACATGATCAGCGAGAAGACAGGTAAAGATGGTATGGAAGTCTTTGAAACCGCTTTGAAGAATGTCAGCCCTATGATGGAAGTCCGCCCCCGACGTATCGGCGGCGCTACCTATCAGGTGCCGATGGAAGTCGCGCCAGAACGCCGAGTAACTTTGGCCATGCGCTGGATAATTGCGGCTTCCCGAGCAAGAGCAGGAAAATCTTACTCGGAGAAGCTGGCGGGTGAGTTGATGGACGCAGCTGAAAATCAGGGCGCGTCAATTCGCCGCCGTGAGGAAGCGCACAAAATGGCAGAAGCCAACCGCGCCTTCTCTCACTTCCGCATGTAGTTCTGGTACCTTAACAATTTAGGTCTAATAATGACAGAATTTCCGCTCGAGCGCTATCGAAACATTGGCATTATCGCCCATATCGATGCCGGTAAAACTACCACTACCGAGCGGATTTTGTTTTATACCGGCAAAACTTATCGGCTTGGCAACGTTGATGACGGCACCACGGTCACTGACTGGATGCCCGAAGAACGCGAACGTGGCATCACCATTGTTTCCGCCGCGGTCACCGCGGAATGGAAAGACCATCTGATCAACATCATCGATACACCCGGTCACATTGACTTTACCGCTGAAGTACAACGCTCTTTGCGCGTGCTGGATGGCGGTGTGGTCGTTTTTGATTCTGTTCAGGGTGTTGAGCCGCAAAGTGAAACGGTTTGGCGCCAGGCAGACAAGTATCGTGTCCCCCGAATCTGTTTTGCCAATAAGATGGACCGTGTCGGCGCTTCCTATGAGCGCACCATCCAGAGCATTAAAGATCGTCTGGGCGCCAATCCTCTGCAAATGCAGATCCCCATTGGCTCTGAGAGCGATTTTATTGGCGTTATCAACCTGCTGGAACAAAACGCGGTCATCTATAACGATGATTTCGGTTCAAATCCTGAAGTACAGGATATCCCGGAAGCCTATCGCGCCAAGGCAGCTGAATTACGAGAAACCCTGGTTGAAAGAATTGCCGAATTGGATGATGATCTGACGGTCAAATTCCTCGAGGGTGAAGAAATCAGCCTGGACGAATTGAAAGTCGCTCTGCGCAAAGCCGTCATCGCTAATAAAGCTGCTCCGGTTTTTTGCGGTACAAGTCTCAGAAATAAAGGCGTTCAATTAGTTTTAGATGCCGTGATCGATTATCTGCCTTCTCCGCTGGATATTCCACCGGTAACGGCCACTTTGGTCCGGGATGGCAGTGAAGTGCTGAGACACTCCGTAAACAGCGAGCCTCTTTCAGCGCTTGTGTTTAAGATTGTTACTGACCCCTACATGGGACGCCTGGCTTACCTGCGGGTTTACTCCGGCACGCTCAAGCAGAATTCAACGGTACAAAACTCCTCAAAAGAAAAGAAAGAACGCATCGGGCGCTTACTGCGAATGTACGCTGACCGACGTGAAGATATTGAAGAATTAGAGGCTGGCGACATTGGTGCTATCCTGGGTTTGAAATTCAGCTTTACAGGCGATACCCTTTCAGACCCAACTAATCCGGTCTTATTGGAAACCATCAGCTTCCCGGAACCAGTCATTTCGATTGCTATCGAGCCAAAGACCAAGGCCGATCAGGACCGTATGTCTGAATCCCTGGTCAAATTGTCTGAAGAAGACCCTACCTTCAGGGTCAGGCAGGATGATGTTACCGGCCAGACAGTAATCTCCGGTATGGGCGAACTGCACCTGGACGTGCTGGTCACCCGCCTTCTGCGCGAATTCAAAGTGCGCGCTAATGTCGGTAAACCCAGAGTGGCTTACCGTGAGGCAATCACCAAGCCTGTCATGAATACAAGTTACCGCTTTACCAAACAAACTGGTGGTCACGGTCAGTATGGACATGTGGTCTTTGACCTGGAACCCTTGGAAAGCGGCCAGGGCATCAAGTTTGAAAATCTAATCCGCGGTGGAAGCATCCCCAAAGAATATATTCCAGCCATTGAGAAGGGCGTCTATGAGGCTTGCGAAAGCGGTCCGATAGCCGGCTTCCCCATGACTGATCTAAAATTCACGCTGACTGATGGCAGCTTCCACGAAGTTGACTCCAGCGAAATGGCTTTCCGAATGGCTACTATTTTCGGCATTCGTGAAGCTGTGGAAAAAGCGGATCCAATCATTTTGGAACCGATCATGCAGGTGGAAATAACCATCCCTGAAGAGTACACTGGCGATATTATCGGTCAGGTAAATGCCAGGGTTGGCAACGTGCTTGGTATGGACGAACGTTTTGGAAATGCCAAGGCGATCCACGCTGAAGTTCCGCTTTCGGAAATGTTTGGTTACGCCACTGAATTACGCTCCGCCACTCAAGGTCGCGGCGTCTTCACAATGGAATTCAAGCATTATGCCCGCGTTTCAGACGCCTATATGAAGAAAATCCTCGGTCGCATAAACGGCTGAGATTGAAATTGTTCCAGAAAATTCTGGAATAAAATAGAAAAACAGGAAACAGGAAAACTATGGCAAAACAAAAAATCAGAATTCGTTTGAAAGCTTACGATCATCGTATTTTAGATCAGTCCGCCAAACGCATCGTGGAAACCGCGGAACGCTCTGGCGCCCGTGTGGTTGGCCCCGTGCCGTTGCCGACTAAAATCGAAAAATACACCGTCCGCAGATCCACCTTTATTGACAAGGACTCTCAGGAACATTTTGAGATCCGCACGCACAATCGTCTGATCGATGTGCTTGAACCAGATTCAAAAACCATCGACATGTTGATGCGCCTAAGCCTGCCCGCAGGTGTGGACATCGAAATTAAGATCTAAGCTGATTGAATTTCCCGGTTGCTCTGCTTTGTTGTGAAACAGGGGCAGAGGAATCTTTACAACTTACGAATAAAAACGAGTTTTCGAAAGAAACTCGCGATTTACGTTTTCCTGATATCAAACGGCGGTCAAAGGATAGTCGTTTTTGTTTTAAGGCAGTGGGCAGGGAGCAGGGAACAGGGATCAGGGAGCAGGGGGCAGGGGGCAGGGAGCAGGAAGCAGGGGTAGGCAGCAGGGATCAGGGAGCAGGGAGCAGGGGGCAGGGAGCAGCACGCAGGGAGTAGGTCGAAGA
>JAQVUC010000250.1 GCA_028699715.1 Anaerolineaceae bacterium
CTTTAGTTCGAATTCAGGTGCCTTGCGTAAGATGCTATTGGCTCTCACATTCGCGTATTGGATGTAAGGAGCGGACTGGCCGTTGAAGTCCAGGGCGCTCTCCCAGTCAAAAGTCACGATTTTAGTGTTCTCGCGGGAAATCATGGGGTATTTGATTGCGCCGATTGCCACCTTTTCCGCGACATCTTCCATCGTTTCGGGGTCCAAATCAGGGTTTTTTTCACGCACAACAGCCAAAGCCCGTTGGGTTGCTTCCCGCACCAGGTCATCCAGCAGGACGACAGTGCCATCGCGGGAAGACATGATCACATTGCCCGGCAAATTCACAATTTCGTAAGCCAGATGATGCATTCGGTTTGCCCAATCGTAGCCCATCAGCTCGAGCAACTTTTGCATTTGCTTCATGTGCAGAGACTGTCGCACATCGATCACATAAACCGATTTGTCAAGGTCATACTCTTCAAATTTCATGATGGCAAGCGGGAGTTCCTTGGTGGCATACAATGAGGTCCCGTCGGAGCGCAAGACGACCGCGACCCGATACTCTTCCTTGGTGCCCAGGATCGTATCCAGATCAACGATGACCGGGTTCTCAGGGCGGCCATCGCTTGCCAGACCCTTCGCGATCATCTCCTGAACCAGGACTTTGCCAGAATCTTCCACATCGCTTTCAAAATAGATGCGGTCAAAATGCTCACCCAAAAGCTCATAAACCTGGGCAAAACCATCCATCGACCACTGTCGGGTTTGCTGCCATAAGGCAAGGATATGCTCGTCTCCCTCATCCCAACGGCTGAAATAAGCCCTGACAATTTCCTCAAAGCCTTCCTGCTCGGTAAAACGTCGGTCAGCCTCGGCATAAAGATCTGCCATCCAGCGCATTTTATCCTGACCGGGCTCTTCACCCGCGTGATACATTTCGTAGTTGCACATCCACTTAATCACGTGCAGGCCGATATCGCCGATGTAATTTGCCCGGATTACATTCTTACCGCTGGCTTCAAGGATGTTGCATACGGAGCCACCCAAAATGACATTGCGCAGATGCCCAACGTGGAGTGGTTTGTGCGTATTCGGGTTTGAATACTCCACCATTACAGTTTTTCCGTCCGGCTGGGCGCTGCCAAAATGGGGTCCATTTTCGCAAATGTGGCTGACGATGCTGTTCGCGTATAAACTTGTGTCAAAATACAGGTTCAGATAGCCCCGGGTGGCCTCGGAACGGGTGAAGCCTTCCGGCAAAGCAAGGTATTCTTTGAGGCGTTCAGCCAAAACCTGGGCGTGCTGTGGGACTGAACCAGTCTTGTTGGGGTCGGCAGCCGCCAAAGGAAAGATCGGTGCCGCCATGCCCCACTCGCCCGAAAAGGGAATGGTCCTGAACTCAACTTTTCCAATCGGTAAAGCATTCTCAAGGCAGAATTGATCGATTTTTTGGCTAATTTCTTTTTCTACATTTTCAAACATGGTCAACCTCAACTAATTTCGACTGGATTATAACATCAGGCTTGCTTGATTTCGCGATCAACACTAGAACATCAAGCGTATTTTTAACGTAAAAAAGGCGAGGTATTTTTGCACCTCGCCCAAGATCCCAAAACGAATTAAAAACTACTGTTTCAATGAATTGTAGTGAGCCATCAAACGAGATTTTCTGCGAGCGGCATTGTTTTTGTGAATGACGCCTTTTGAAGCAGCTTTATCCAAGGCGCAGATAGCTTTCATAACTTCTGCTTCAGCTAATTCGGTGTTTTCGTTCCGGATTGCAGATTGCGCTTTGCGGACAAAGGTACGCGCAGAACCACGATAGACACGATTGCGTAACCGCGCTGCCTGGTTTTGTTTATTTCGTTTGATTTGTGACTTAATATTTGCCAAGTTCTTCCTCCAAACTTACAACTTACATAATTACAAACAATCATTTTACATCAAATTCGATAATTGTCCAGTATTTTACGAAAAAATCCTGATATTCGAAAAAGTCAATCCAACTTTCATCTGCTTGACCCTGTAAGTATACTATATCTTCTGCCATCAGATATGTCTACGCGAAAACTATTCCCTATGAATACAAACTTGCCAACCATCTATTTATCGATGGGATGTCCGCCCTTAGTGGTATTATGGTACTACTCAGGTCAGCCAGGTGCGCGCGCTCATAGAGTGAGGAAAGTCCGTACACCATAGAGCAGGATGCCAGATAACATCTGGAGAGGTGTAAACTTCTGGACCGGGCCACAGAAACATACCGCTCGTGAGAGTAAGGTTGAAAAGGTGGTGTAAGAGACCACCGGCGCTTTTGGTAACAGAAGCGGCCAGGTAACCCCCATCCGGTGCAAGGTCAAACAGGAGAGATGAGTCTGCTCGGCTCGCTTGATCTCCGGGTAGACCGCATGAGCAGATTGGTGACAATTTGTCTAGATAGATGCGCATCCGCGACAGAATACGGCTTACAGGTTGACCTGAGCATGGAACTTTTTAGCATAAACTGTGGTTAATTAAGCAGAATGGAAACACAAACAATAAAAAAGTGGGTCATTATCGCCGTTGTCATCCTGGTTTTGGTCATTTCAGGGCTCTTATTCGCTCTTAACCGTGAGGAAGAACCGAGCAATTTACAGGTTGAAATCCAATACCCTGCCTCTTCACAAATTTTGGCTTTAAACAATGAGATTGTGATTGAATCCTATATCCCTGAAGGGGTGGAATGGTCCCGGTTGGAACTTTTTGTCAATAACCAACCTATCCGGCTGGACCTGGCTGAGAATCACCCTGCTGACGCGAGAGTGATCCAACAACCCTGGATTCCGACCCAGGAAGGTCCGGCTATGATCATGGTCAGTCTCTATGACCTCAATGGGCGTACTTATGCCAGCGACCAGGTTGCAATCCTGATCCAGGAAATGACGCCACAAGAGATATCCCCCACTCCCAGCCCAACGGCTACCCTGACAGCCACTCTTACGCAAACAACGACTGTGGAAGCCTGCACGATGTCCGCCATTTTCATCAATCACGTCACCATTCCACCCGGTGTGATCCTGACTGCTGGTCAGTCTTTCACCAAAACCTGGCGGGTTCAAAACAACGGAACTTGCGCTTGGGAAGATTA
>JAQVUC010000251.1 GCA_028699715.1 Anaerolineaceae bacterium
AAGCGAGAATGCGATCGCGCGCTTCTTCAAAGCCAACGCCGTCAACAGAAGCAATGAAAACGGTTCCGTCATCATCGATGTCGATTTTGGTATTGGTTTCTTCCTGCAAGGCACGGATGTTCTTACCGCCGGGGCCGATAATAGCGCCGATTTTGTCCATCGGAACTTTTACAGACTCAATGCGGGGAACATGAGATTTCAGGCTCGGGCGGGGTTCTGCGATCGTCTCCAGCATTTTGGAGAGGATGTAGAAACGGGCATCCTGGGCGCGTGATAGCGCTTCAGCCATGATCTCAGGGGTGATACCGCTGATTTTGATATCCATCTGCAGAGCAGTGATACCGTTGCGTGTACCTGCGACTTTGAAATCCATGTCGCCAAGGTGGTCTTCGGTTCCGAGGATATCAGTCAGGATAGCGTATTTTTCGCCTTCTTTGACCAAACCCATGGCAACACCAGAGACTGGGGCTGTGATGGGAACACCGCAGTCCATCAAGGCCAGGGTTGAACCACAAACGGAAGCCATTGAGGAAGAGCCGTTGGAAGCCATGACCTCAGAGACTAAGCGAAGGGTGTAGGGGAAGCTCTTATCATCAGGAATCACGGGCAGCAAGGCTCTTTCAGCCAGGGCGCCGTGACCAATCTCACGTCTGCTTTGACCGCCGACCCGACGGGTCTCACCGGTGCTGAAGGGCGGGAAATTGTAGTGATGCATGTAGCGTTTGGAATCCATTCCATTCAGGTTGTCCAGTTCCTGGGCTTCCTTGGGGGTGCCAAGGGTTGCCAGGGTCAGCACCTGTGTTTCACCACGGGTGAAGAGACCGGAACCATGAGCGCGGGGAGAGATTTCAACTTCAGAGGAAATTTCACGGACTTCAAAGACCTTACGGTTGTCCGGGCGTTTTCCTTCATTCAGGATGCGTTCACGCACGATCATGCGTTCCGCTTCGCCAAAAGCCTGGCTGAGTTCAGCCTTACGTTCAGGGCTGAGCTCTTCTTGAGCAGCCATTTCAGCAAGGAATTCATCTCTGATCAGGTCCATGCCGCCATAGAGGTTTTCTTTGGAATAGGGCTGGTCAAGCAGCGCTTTAATGCGGTCAGCAACTTTGCCTTTGGCCAGATCGACCAGACCCTTATCGAGGGTGGTCAGTTTGACTTCACGTTTCGCTTTGCCAACTTCAGCAGCCATCTGCTCTTGCAGGGCGATGATGGGTTGGATGGATGCGTGCGCCAATTGCAGCGCTTCGACCATCAAAACTTCGGTCACTTCGTTTGCGCCGGCTTCAACCATCAGGATAGCTTCTTTGGTGCCTGCCACGCGCAGATCCAAGCTGGACTCTTCCATTTCAGAAATGGTTGGGTTGACAACCAGGTTGCCATCCACAAATCCGATGCGGACCGCGCCAACGGGACCACCAAAGGGGATGTCCGAGATCATCAGGGCTGCGGAAGCAGCGTTGATGGCCAGCATATCCAGCTGATTTTCGTCATCAGCGGAGAGTGACATCAAAATCACTTGCACTTCATTGCGCATCCCTTCAGGGAAGAGAGGTCGCAGGGGGCGGTCAGTCAAACGGGCAACCAAGGTTGCGTCAGTTGAGGGACGGCCTTCACGTCGGAAGAAAGATCCGGGGATCTTACCTCCAGCATACATCCGCTCTTCATAAGAGACGGTCAGGGGGAAGAAGTCTATGCCTTCGCGGGCTTCGCCCAGGGTAGCTGCAGCAAACATCATGCTGTCGCCTTGTCTGAGGATGACCGAGCCGCCAGCTAAACGAGCGATACGGCCGGTTTCGAAGCTGACTTCTTTATTTCCAAGCAATGTGGAAAAATACTTAGCTTCAGGTTTCATTTTGTCCTTTCATCTGTCGCCAGATCAGGGACTGAAAACCGCTGACCAAAGCTGATCAACACTTTTCAATTCCCGTCTGGCCTACTAAATTAAATCCGCAAAAAACCTTTCCGTCAACGCCTGGTTGGGGGAAAGGTCATCACGGGTAAATACTGCCATTCAGAGATTACTTTCTGCGGATTTTCAGAGACTCAGTGATCGTTAAAAAGCGATCATAGTCTTTTTGGCGCAAGTAGGCAAGAAGCCTGCGGCGCTGTCCAACCAATTTAAGTAAACCACGGCGTGAACTTTCATCGTGTTTGTTCACGCGAAGATGATCTGTAAGTTGGGTAATCCGCTTTGATAGAAGCGCAATTTGAACCTCAGGAGAACCAGTGTCTCCCGATTTGGTTGCGTATTGTTCGATAATCTCAGTTTTTTCAGTTTTTGTTAAAGCCATGACGTGTGCTCCTCTTTCTTTTTTTGCAGGTCTCCCTGATTGCAGCCTAAACTACTGACCGCGCACTGGACCAGTCATTAGCTTCCATTATAACAGGCTTGCGCTGTTTAGCAAGCTTTTGTGAAGAACCTTTAATGCAGCAGATTCTCTTGTGCCATTTAAGAGGAAAGGTTGGTTTGCCTAGTTGATCTTTTTCAATGTATCCCTTATTGTTTTCATTGACTCCGATTACCGGAATTTATGTATACTTAGGCAATAGAGTGGAAATAACATTTTTGTTTTCAAGTATCTTGAGCTTGCAGTAGCAGTTGGAGTCATTTCTAAATTGACAAACGCTTTATTAAATTACTTTGGATTGATTTTGTTGATCTTGCTGGGAGGATGGATTGCCTACCTTCTGGATTTACGACGTTGGGTAAACTTGCTCCTGGTTGTTCTCTATCTGATGCGGGTCTCATTGCCACATTTTGACCTTCCACAAAAGATCAATAACCTCTTTCTGATTTGTATGACAATCTTGATCCTGCTGCTTTTTTATTTTGGACGCAACAATCGAAAAGTATCTCTTCTTGGCAGTCTGGCTACTGGCTTTACAGACTTCCTGATTTCACTGATGCCAAACAAGATTGAATACATCACCAAAAAAAATAAGGAAAAGCCTCTGACTTACCCGGATGACCTTGTCTATGAAGAAGCAAAGCACAAACAAACCAGGCTTGAGCTGATCCACAGCCGGAACAGTCAGAAAAAGTCCCTTCTATACCTTGTTCACGGCGGTGGGAATGTCACCCCGCTGACGAATAAATATCGTA
>JAQVUC010000252.1 GCA_028699715.1 Anaerolineaceae bacterium
CTTGATTGAAGAGGAATGAGGGGTGGGAGTCGGTTTTGGTTTTGAAGGTTCAACTTCTTGCTTTGAGACTTTATCTTGCTTGGGGGTTGCCAGATATTTCTCCACATCTTGTTTGGTGATACGACCGCCTCTTCCTGTACCTTCAATTTGCTCTGGTACAAGGGCGTGTTCATCCAGCATTTTGCGAACCAAAGGAGAAATAAAAGCAGCTCGCTCATTTGATTCTTCAGCTTCTTCTTGTTGCTCTTCTTTTTCTTCAGAAACTGATGGTGTTTCTGAGGGTACTTCCTGTTCCGGTTCGGCTTTTTCCTCTTTTGGCTCGGTAGTTCCTTCATCTGATTCATCGATATTTTCATCAGGATCACCAATCAGACCCATGCTGCCGCCAACCTTGACAACACCGCCCTGAGGTACATCAATGCGTAAGAGTGTGCCACTGACGGGGCTGGGTAGTTCGGTCACAACCTTGTCGGTTTCGATCTCAACGATGGATTCCATCTCCTCAACCTGATCTCCAACTTGCTTGAGCCAGGAAGTGACGGTTAATTCTTCTACTCCTTCACCCGTTCGGGGGGCGATCAATTTTGTTGCCATTAAATTACTCCTTGTCTGATTGCTGGAAAGCGTTTGGGATCACTTTCGCGCATCATTTCATAAACTTTATCAAAAATTGTTTCCGCGTTGGGCTTGCTGTAATAATCGCCATCAGATCCATAAGCCGGACGATGAGCAGCAGCAGAAAGAGTCTGCGGTGGGGAATCAAGCCACTGCCAGGCGTTTTGCTTTTCTACCACTTGCTGCAGCATGTAAGCGCTGGTGCCACCCGGCATATCTTCATCCACAAATAGAACGCGCGAGGTCTTTTTGATCGAATCCAAAATCAGGTTTGGTCGGTCAAATGGCAGCAGTGATTGAACATCGATCAATTCCGCTTTTATTCCTGCTTTTTCAAGCATTGTTACAGCCTGGTCGGCAATTCTTACGGTAGCTCCGTAGGTCACAAGCGTGATATCCTTGCCTTCTCTGAGAATTTCAGGAACCCCCAGCGGAAGTCTGAACTCAGCCATGTTCTCTGGCATTCGTTCTTTTAAGCGATAACCATTGAGTACCTCAATCACAAGGGCTGGATCATCACCCTCAAGAAGGGTGTTGTAAAAACCAGCCGCTTGGGTCATATTGCGGGGAACCAGCACGTGCATGCCCCGGACGAGGTTGATAATTCCCGCCATGGGTGAGCCGGAGTGGAAAATTCCTTCCAATCTGTGACCTCGGGTGCGGATGATCAGAGGGGCTTGCTGCCGGCCGGCGCTTCTCCAACGCAAGTTGGAAAGATCGTCAGCCATGATTTGCAGACCGTAAAGCAGATAATCGAGGTATTGGATTTCAGCGATAGGGCGCAGTCCTCGTAAGGCCAGCCCAATCCCCTGACCAATGATGGTCGCTTCGCGAATACCGGTGTCGGTTACCCGTAAGAAGCCGTATTTATCTTGCAGACCACGGAAGCCCTGATTGACATCGCCAAGGTTGCCGACGTCTTCACCAAAAGCAACCATGCGTGGTTCACGGGCAAGCATCTCGTCGAAGGCCTGGTTCATGATCTCATAGCCCATTACCATGGGTGAATTCTCACTATACTCAGCGGGGACGCCTTCTTCAAGCAGAGGGGAATGTTTGGAATCTGACAGCAAAAATTTGTCGTAGTAATCCAACTTTTCTGTTTGAAGAGTTAGGTCAAACTCAGCCAATTCCTGGCGCTCTTTACTTTCAGACCCGGCGGTGAGGACAAGGGCTTTGTGAACATTCTCGACCACATCACGGAAAAGCGGATCCGGGACGGTTTCAAGTTGGGATTCAATTTCAGTTAATTCGGCAGAATTTTCTGTTGAAGTTTTAGACAAGCCCTTCAAAAGGTGCAGGGCTTTAGCGCGCGCCTCGATGATGGGTGCCTGGAAAGCTTCCCAGGCATTTTTCCGGGCTTTTTCAACAGTGCGTTTGTCTTCAGCTTCCCACTCGTCAAATTGTTCGTCAGTGGCGACCTCGTTTGCTACCAGATATTCCCGGAACCTTTTCAAACCATCAAATTCAACTTCCCACTCAAGCCGTTCTTTTGATTTATAGCGTTCATGAGAGCCAGAAGTCGAGTGACCCAGGGGTTGCGTTACTTCGGTGACGTGGATCAGGGCTGGTATGTGGTGTTGACGGGCTACTTCTTCAGCCAGAGCATAGGTTTTTAGCAATTCCGGGTAGTCCCAGGCTTGTACGTTGTAAAGGTCATAACCCCGGTCACATTGTTCAGCCGGGCATAACACTCGTTGAAAGCCAGCCAAAATGGCAGAGATATTTTCTTTAACCATCTGGAATTCATTAGGGACTGATATACCATAACCATCGTCATAGATACTGATGATGGCCGGGGCTTTTAAAACGCCAATAGCGTTTACGGTTTCCCAAAATGGACCTTCCGCGGTTGATGCATTCCCGATTGAGGCCCAGGTGACCTCTTTTCCTTTATGACTGAATTGATCAAACTGATGTAATTCTTCGATGTTTTTATACAAAACAGAAGCGTAAGCCAAACCAACTGTGCGAGGCATCTGGCTGGCAGTAGGGGCAGCATCAGCGGAAGAGTTGTAGCGGTCTGATTGGCTGATCCACTCTCCATTTTCATCGATCAATTGTGAGGCAAAATGCCCGTTCATGTTCCGACCACCGCTATGAGGGTCGTAATTAGGGTCTGCATGCGCGTAGAGTTGCGCAAAGAACTGTTCCAAGGAAATCAAATTGAGAGCCATCATCCAGGTTTGGTCGCGGTAATAACCGGAACGCCAGTCACCTGGGCGGAAATGGTGGGCGATTGCTAACTGGATAAGTTCTTTTCCATCACCAAAAATGCCAAATTTTGCTTTGCCAGTTAAAACCTCACGCCGGCCGATAATGGATGCCTGACGAGACCTGAAACCCAGCCGGTAATCTTTGATAAGTTGTTCTGTTGATAAGGGCAATGTCTGGTTAGTGTTTGACATGAGCCTCCTTTGTTTTATTCACTCTATAAGCATTATAAAAAGTCGAGGAGGGGATTTCAAGACCTTG
>JAQVUC010000253.1 GCA_028699715.1 Anaerolineaceae bacterium
CAGAAGTTTCGCCTTAAATCCGTCTAACTGCGTTGTGTCCAGTCCGCTATTGGATATTTCCAGAATACCTTCGCGGTTATAACCCAGGTCGTAATTGATCAAAAAATCGGATTGCCGCTGGATAAAAACAGCGCATATAAGCAACGCCGTCGCCACCGTATATTGAAACACGATCAGTATTTTGGAGTAGGAAGATTTCACTTTCCGTGAAAAGGTTCCTTTTACCACTTCGAGCGGACTGAAGTTGGAAATGATGAGAGCGGGGATAATGCCTGCAAGGAACGAAATAATGAGCACAAAGAAGAGGCAGAACCCGATCATGCCGGGTGTGAACTGATGTGCCAGATTAAGTGTGGTATCCAGTGCATTATTGAAGAACGGTTCGGCAAGAGATGCCAGCAGTAACCCGGCGAGGAAGGTGATGGCGGTGATCAGCAGCGACTCGGCGAGCAGTTGCGAACCCAGTTTAGCTTTGCTGCTTCCCAACAGTTTTTTAATGGCTGACTCTTTGCCGCGGAATCCCGCCTGCGCTACCGTAAGGTTGATGTAGTTCAACAGGGCGATCACCAATATCAACATAGCGATTGCCAGATATACCGTGATAGCGCTTCTGCTGTTCAGTCTCAAATCAATATAACCAGAACGCTCTACATTGAAATACGCCTCTTTGAGTGGTATAAATTGTATATTGTCTGAAAAACCCTCTTTAAAATACCAGAATTCTTTCTTGAATAAATCGAGCAGCATAGGGGCTTTCGAGGGCAGATCGGTTCCCGGCTTTGCCAGAAAGAACATGGTAAACCCGAAATTGTTGGGCGTCTCAAGTATCCAATTGCCCCAAAACAGTGTGATGGAATTGTAGTTTACTACAAAATCGGCGTCCGGTAGGATCGTGTTTGGCGGTATGTCTTCCATAATACCGGTAATGGTATGTTCATCATCCGAAATAAACAGGCTTTTCCCCATGGGATTTTCCGCCCCGAATGTTTTGGTCGCGAAACTACGGGTTACCACCACGCTTTTGCGTGCTTCCAATACCTGTGCGGGATTCCCTTCAATCAGTTTGTAGGAAAAAATGCGGAAAAAGGTAGAGTCGGCAAACAGCGCTTTGGCCTTTATCTTGTTGTCACCTTTCTGTCCCAGCGCTACGTCACGCGAATGTACCCGAACAAAAGATTCTACTTCGGGCGTGTTGTCCTTGACGTATTGTGCTACCGGGTTGCCAAAAGAGGTTTGGTTATCGTGCGTTATCAGGAAAATGCGGTCTTTGTTTTCCTGAAAATCGTCCACTGACAGCTCCTGCTTTACGTACAGTCCCAAGATGATGACAAACATCAGCGAAACGGAAAACCCAAATACCGAAACAAATGTATAGAGCCTGTTTCGCGAAAGAAATTTCAGATAGGTTTTTAAGTTGATCATTTTTGTTGACGATATATTACATATACTGTTATTCTTTATCCAGCTTTGGGGCTTTTCTCCATTAATAAAAACGATGCTTTACATCTGTGCTTCGGTGACGATCTGTCCGTCGAACAGGTTAATGATACGGTGTGCGAATGAAGCATCGTGTTGCGAGTGTGTTACCATGACGATGGTGGTTCCCTCCCTGTTCAGTTCTGTGAGCAAGTCCATCACGTCCTTCCCGTTTTTGGAGTCGAGGTTACCTGTTGGCTCGTCGGCAAGGATCAGTTTTGGATTGGCGATCACCGCGCGTGCAATGGCTACACGTTGTTGCTGGCCTCCCGAAAGCTGGTTGGGGAAATGTCCCGAGCGGTGGCTGATGTTCATGCGGCGAAGCACTTCCTCCACGCGTTTTCTGCGTTCCGACGCTTTTACCTTGAGGTACGTCAACGGCAGTTCCACGTTTTCGTACACCGTCATTTCCTCGATCAGGTTGAAGCTCTGGAATACAAAGCCGATCTTTCCCTTACGGGTCTGGGTACGCTCTTTTTCCTTCAGATGCCCGACCTCTCTGCTATCGAGCCAATATTCGCCCGACGTGGGATTGTCCAGCAGTCCGAGAATGTTCAACAGGGTGGATTTTCCGCAACCCGACGGACCCATAATGGCCACGAATTCGCTTTCCTTGATCTCCATTGCTATGTTGTTCAACGCGATGGTTTCCACTTCTTCGGTACGGAACACTTTCTTTAAATCATTAATCTTGATCATAATTGTAAATAGTTAATTATTCATTTTTTATATTTTACTTGGCAAATTGGCTTATTAATTTCATTAGCACATTGAATGAATCAGCATATGATCACATCAATTTATTCCTTCTTCAGCGATTCCACGGGGTTCTGATTGGCCGCTTTCAGACAATTAGCTGCCACGATCAGTTCGATGAGCAGCAGTACAATTAGTCCGCATCCGATAAACAAAAGTGGAGACAAACCGGTTTTTTCACTGAAATTTTCCATCCATTTAGATGCAACCATCGCTGCCACAACTCCTCCTACTATACAGGCGAACAAAGCGATAAACAGGATATTTTTCATGAATAGCCTTAATACCTCGCCCAGGCTTGCTCCGTTGATTTTTCGGATAGCGATTTCAGACCTACGCCGTAACATTTCACTATTGATGTAACCAATCAGCCCTATAAGCGTAATGAGTACGGTAATTAACCCGCCGATGAAAATAGCATCACGAAACCGCCGCTCACCCGAATACATCTTCACAATACTGTCGCTATAAGGTGAAAGTGCGATTTCTTTTTCGGGCATGGTTTCCTGCAAGATATCATACACTTGTTCGATGTTTTCGCCTGTCATTGTATTGAGCTTGATCATAATATTGCTATTTGGGGTATTTCTGTAAAACAGTACCGACGGACGTGTATCCTGGTCGGAAATTGAGCCTAACCGGATGTCGGGATATACCCCCACGATTCGGCTTAGTCCGTGCTCAGTAATGGTTATATCCTTCCCAACCACACCTTCCCATCCCGCTATCGCTTTCATTTTTTCTTTGAATGACTGGCTGACGATTACTTCATTGGCGCTACTATTCATGTTGAATGTTCTCCCTTCTGCAATGGGTATTTCCATTATCGGAATATAATGCTCATCTGCCCAGTACATA
>JAQVUC010000254.1 GCA_028699715.1 Anaerolineaceae bacterium
ACCAGCAGCTTTCATCAATTCATTTGATATCAGCGCAACGATGACTTGTCTGGCGGTGTTTGACAGTCCTTGAAGATCAACAATGCAAAGACGCCCGTAAGGTTCATTATCATCTCCGACCATTTTATAAATATCGAAAGGATCGCCTGCAGCACGGGTATAAAAACTTTGTGCCTCATTAATCATCCGGCGTAACCGGATGGCGGCAATATTGGCACTTCCACCTTTGATGGCACTGGCTTCCCCCGGGCTGCCTGATTCAGCAACCCAAGTTTTCAGACGGTCAAGGTCATCCAAAACAGAGAATAATTCTTGGATATCCCGGGGCTCGTCGAAATTTTCTTTCCAATATCTCAATGCCACATCAAGTACCCGCTGCTGCGGTTCCGTCAGCCCCGGCAGCACTCCGGAAAATTCATCCACGTCAAAGTGATCCAGCTGAAGAGCCAGGTTCTGATTCTTACCTGCATATTTTTCAGCGAAGCTTCGAATTTGAGGTGTGAAGACGGTTATTCCAGCACCCTTATCCTGAAGGGCTTGCAATCTTGTTTGGATTTCAGCCAGCTTATCCCGGTCCCTGACATCCTCAACGGCATCAAGCCGCTCATTAAAGTTTAAAGTTCCGCCACGCAAGGCTTTTCCATATTCCCCATGGGGATCAAAGACCACTACGGATGCGTTCAGCTGGGCGACAAGACGTTCAATAATTCGGCCAACGGTATAACTTTTCCCAGAACCAGTCATAGCCAGCACGGCCAGATGTTCGGTCACCAGCGTGTTGGCATCAAGATACACAGGAACGACATTCGATCCTTTTTCATAGCCCACAAGATTGCCAAGATGAATGCTGGTATCCTCTGAAAAATCATAAAACCTGGTCAAAAAATCATAATCGACGCTGTATACTTTAGTCCCAGGATTCAGGGGTCTGCGAGGAATTCTGATTTCACCGGTATTGGGATCTTTGTAGCCCACCAGCTCAATGGTGCCATAGACTGTTTCTCCGGAAATTTTCGAATGCGGCAGAAGCTCAACCTCACTAATGCCTTCACCAAGAGCCGGATTGAAAAGAATACTACTTCTGGACAAGGAAACAATCCGTCCCAGGACGTCCATATTCGGATCACTTTCCCTTTCCTGGTGTGCGATTCTGACGAATTCGCCGCGCCTTGCCGAAAAGCTGTTTCTGAGAGCGATTGTCAACTGATCTGGTTGTCCGGTATTTCCGACCAATTTACCGATAAAATTATCTTGATTGTCTTTCATTCTTCCACCTCTTCCTGAATTGTGTCGATCCCTTCAAGCCATGTCAGATCAACTTCTCTGTCTTTGAGTAATGCAATCGTCGATTTATAATAGCTGATTAGAACTTCCTTCGGCATACGAACGAGTTGTTCTGCAAACCACAAAGGAAGCGGTTTCATTTTAGGGTTGTCATGGATGGTTAAGTACGAGATCAGTTCTGCAAGCCTGTCCAGGCTCTCCGTGTTCCAGCTGTCGCGTTTGCCAATGGTTTCAACTTTCCAAACTGGTGTGCGAAGCCCAACCTGAAGGTGAAAACCAACGAGGCCGTGCTCTGAAACAATCTTTGGCTCAAAACGCTTCATATATTTGCTCAAGGACTCGTAGTAAAACGCAGCAGTCCTTCTTCCCGCTCGTAAAGTCCCTTTCAGGAAACGCAGGATGCCAACTCTTCGAAGCTGCCCCCAATCCTCGCGAATAAGATTGACGATCCTGTCATCAATGGCTTCAGGGCTTCCTGCCTGACCTTCTTCACGAATGGCATTCAGAACAGCACTATTCAGGTCGCGTTTGCTTTGCAGAGAAACCAGAAAGGGGCCGTCGGGCTTGTTCGGGTAAAAGTCATTCAGATGACGCTGCCAAAAATCCTCAATCACATCCAGCAGAGCCTGCCAGTCTTCCTGGACATCCTCTTCTTCAAGAAAAACACTTTGTTCCGCCCGGGAAACCAGGAGTGGGATATCCACAAAAATGATGTCCGGCTTTGTCGCTGCGCTCATCAGATCCGAAAGCAGCCGATAAACGAGAATAAACTCTTTCCAGACAAGGCGCTCTGACGCCCCGAGAAAATTCATATCGTTGATATCGACCCGGCTGTCCTGCAGGCCTTCACTGACCTCATTATTGGCAACCACCAGATCATACCGAAGAGCCGCAGCACCATAGAGCAATCCACCCAAGGCAGGCAGACTTTTACTTTTCGAAGCAATGCCAACAGCATAAACTTTCTCGTGCCTGTCTTGAGATATGTTTCTGATCAGGCCCCCATCATAAAACAATGGCCCTTTCGAACCCACATAGCGCATTTTATTGGCCAGTTTGCCGGCAGTGCCAGGCAGACGCAGGCTCATCGCTGCAGTCAAGGCGCGTGACATTTCAACGCTTTTCATGAATCCGCCTCCTCATCTTCAAGTATCTCCTTGATTTCCCGTGCATAGGAGTAGAGTCCAGCCTGATCGATGTAATCCTCCAACTTGGACATCCAATTTTCCTCTGTTGAGTTCAGATTGGCTGAAAGCTGGTTAATCGCCTGCAGGACAGTATCCTCGTTGCAATCAAGAGTGAAGAACCGCGCCATGGCGCAGACCAGCTTGCCAGGGTCGTTGCTGCCACATGAAAAAGCAAGGATTGCTACAGAAAGCAACACACTCTCATCCCGGAATTCTGTATCTTCAGCCGTTTCTGCTTGAGCAAACGGCTGCTTATTTTCCCATGTTAGAAGCAGATTGAGCAGGGATTCTCTGTCGGTCTCATTGGTCATCCCGCTATAGGAGAGCAACTTCAGAGTGGTTATAAAGACAGCTCCTGAAGTGCTCCTGGGCTGGTATTTGAGCAAGATGGTGCCCCGGTTGTCGTCAATACCCAGAACTCCTGAACTCAGCGACGACTCTATCGTGCCATCCGACCAGATTTCATATTTCTTTTCCGCGTCCGGAGCGTCAAAGCCAATTTGTTTGCAAAAGGAAGACGCCTTGCGTTTTTTTACAAGGATTGAAACCGGCGCTTCAACAGCATTCCCAATATCGATTTCGGCAGGAGGATTGATGATAATCAGCCCTGT
>JAQVUC010000255.1 GCA_028699715.1 Anaerolineaceae bacterium
TGGTTGCCAAAAAGATCCAGTTTTATATCATTGACGCCTACAAAGTGGCTGAAGCAACAGGCATGGGTAATCGTATCAACACCATCATGCAGACTTGTTTCTTCGCCATCAGTGGTGTCTTACCGCGAGACGAAGCCATTGCGGCAATCAAGCATTCCATTGAAAAGACTTATGGCAAGAAGGGCGAGAAGGTTGTTCAGATGAACTTCCAGGCAGTCGATCAGGCTGTCGCTAACATGTACAAAGTTGATTACCCACAGCAAATCACCAGCCAGCACATTCGCCGCACACCAGTTCCTGCTAACGCGCCTGTATTTGTGAAAGAAGTGTTAGGTGAAATGATTGCTCGTAATGGCGATCAGGTGCCTGTGAGCAAACTGCCTGATGATGGCACCTATCCATCTGCCACTACCAAGTGGGAAAAGCGCAATATCGCACTGGAAATTCCTATTTGGGAACCCGATCTTTGCATTCAATGTGGTCGCTGTTCCTTTGTCTGTCCGCACGCTGCCATCCGCAATAAGGTTTATCCGACCGCGTTGCTCGAGAACGCACCAGAGACTTTCAAGTCCAAACCCTCCAACTTCCGTGAGTGGAAAGAAGGCTATTCCTGGACTGTCCAGGTTGCTCCTGAAGATTGTGTCGGTTGTGGTCTTTGTGTTGAGAACTGCCCGGGCAAAGATAAGAACAATCCTGGAAGGCATGCCATCAATATGGGACCTCAACCTCCTGTGCGCGACGCCGAAGTAAAGAATTGGGACTTCTTCCTGAATCTGCCACTGCTGCCCCGCGAGGAGATCAGGGCAACCAATATTAAGAATTCACAACAACTCGAACCTCTGTTTGAGTTCTCGGGCGCTTGCGCCGGTTGTGGCGAAACCCCTTACGTCAAGCTGGCTTCCCAACTCTTTGGCGACCGCATGATCGTAGCGAACGCGACTGGCTGCTCCTCCATTTATGGCGGCAACCAACCGACAACCCCTTGGGCAGTCAACCAACAAGGCAAAGGACCTACCTGGTCAAACTCTTTGTTCGAAGACAATGCCGAGTTTGGTTTAGGCATGCGCCTGTCAGTTGATAAATCAACAGCCACTGCCCGCGAGCTGGTTCAAAAACATGCTCTGGTAATTGGTCAGGAATTGGCTGACGCATTGCTCAATGCTGATCAGAGCGATGAGACTGGTCTCAATAACCAACGCAAACGTGTCAAGCAGTTGAAAGAGATTTTGGCTGGCAGAGAAGACGCTGAGCTTAAGAGCCTGGTTTCACTGGCTGATTATCTAGTCAAAAAGAGCGTTTGGATCATGGGCGGTGACGGATGGGCTTATGACATCGGTTACGGTGGTCTGGACCACGTTTTAGCCTCTGGGCATAACGTCAACGTTTTGGTGCTGGACACCGAAGTGTATTCCAATACCGGTGGACAAAGCTCTAAAGCCACACCGATGGCCGCGGTCGCGAAATTTGCTGCCAATGGTAAGGAACGCCCCAAGAAAGATTTGGGCATGATCGCCATGACCTACGGCAACATCTATGTTGCCCGCGTTGCCATGGGTGCCAGTGACGCGCAGACGCTGAAAGCTTTCAACGAAGCTGATTCTTATGATGGACCTTCGCTGATCATTGCTTACTCGCACTGCATCAACCACGGCATCGATATGAGCAAGGGTCTTGTGCAGCAGAAACTGGCCGTTAATTCTGGCGCCTGGGTGCTTTATCGTTTCGATCCTCGCCTGATGGCCGAAGGCAAGAACCCACTGCAGCTCGACTCCAAAGCTCCCACAGTCGATGTGGCAGAATATGCCTACAACGAGAACCGCTACCGCATGCTGCTCAGACAAGATGAGGAACGTGCCGAAGAATTGATGAAGAAAGCGGAAACTGATGCGGATCGTCGCTGGTCGCTCTACTCCCAGATGGCAGAACTGGATTATTCCAGTTACAAAGTCGATCTGAATGAAGACGTAGAGGCAAAAGAAGGAAATCCTACAGCGGAATCTTCAGAAGGTTGGGCTGGACCCAAAGGCACAACACCTAAAGCCGAACCCTTCTCTGAAAGTGCCACCAAGGAACCCACCAGTGACCCTGCTTTGGCTCCTGGGGATCCTCCTGATTTGAACAAGGCTGGACAGGATGCCGACAAGGAATTGAAAAGCACCCGACAGAACGAATCCAGCTCAAAACTATAGAGCTAACGAATAATATGGAAAAGGGAGACTGATAAAGTCTCCCTTTTTGCTTAGGTGGCTGTGCCACAGCTAAGATGGGGGATGATTGGTGCGAAGATTCTTATTTAGTGGGTGGAAATAGTAATTTTCTCCAATCTTGACTTGCAATCAGACCAAATATGCATCCCAACTAAGGTAAAATTGAGACATGCCCTATAAACGCATTTATTCTTTGGCGGATTTTTCCAAGAGGGCGGTAAAAATATAACCATGACAGTAGTAGATGACATAAAACAACGCCTTGAACTGGTTGACATCGTCAGTCAAACGGTCAAACTGAAAAGGACTGGCAAAAACTATATTGGCTTTTGTCCCTTTCACAGCAACACTCGCACGCCATCTTTTGTGGTATTCCCTGATACTCAAACCTGGCGCTGCTTTGGGCAGTGCAATGAGGGTGGGGATCTGTTCAGCTTTGTAATGAAGCGGGATAACCTTGACTTTCAGGAAGTCCTCAAACAGCTGGCAGAAAAAGCCGGAGTTGTGCTCAAAGCCCAAACCCCGGCTGACAAAAAGCAGGATCAGGTTCGTCAAACTCTTACTGAAGTGTTGGAAGCGGCGGTTGAGTTTTTCCGCAAGCAGATGCTGGAGACGGAGCAGGGCAAAAAGGCGCTTGATTACCTACACAGCCGCGGGATCACAGACGAAACCATCAAAATATGGGGGCTCGGATACGCTCCTTTAAGTTGGAATCAACTTCTCGATCATCTTTTAGCCAAGGGCTACACAAAAGAGCTTATTTTGCGGGCTGGTTTGTTGACCGAATCAGATGACGGCAGGGTATATGATAGATTTCGGGATCGATTGATGTTTCCCATCCGCAATCCTTATGGCAAGATGACGGGTTTT
>JAQVUC010000256.1 GCA_028699715.1 Anaerolineaceae bacterium
TATGAAAGCTTGCTTTATCTGCTCTAACTGTTTTGGGGTTAGGTTTTCAAGTTTGGATTTGACGTATTGTGTGCTGCCTAAGAGTTGAGAATCGTTGTCCCTGTGTTTTTGTATATCGGTAAAGTATTTAAACCTCGTCAATTACCGATATATCGGTAATGTTTCATGACAGCAACATTTACCGATACACAAAAAAACTCATTCAGAAAAAACAGAGGAACAATCCGCCAACGCATAATCCGGACACTGCTCGTTGAGCCAAACGGAACACTCACAAAATACAAACTCGCCAAAACAGCCCAAGCATCTTTCTCCTGGACCCATGAATTCCTAAACAAACTACAAAACCAAAAACTCGTAAAAGACACCCAAGTCACAAACTATGAAGGCTTAATCAACTACTGGCTACAAACAAAAACCAACCCTGAAAAGAAAGACTACATGCACAAAAACCCCATAGAGATAATTCAAACAGCAAATCTGCCATATGCACTCACGACTTATCAGGCAGAAAACCTTGTCCAACACTACCTTTTCCCTTCACGCATTGACTTATACATAAAAAAAGAAGATGCGGATAAATGGCACAAAAAAGTGACTGCTGAAGGCCTAGTAGGCAAAGGCAACCTAAGACTCCTCATAACAGATGAGCACGTGTTTTATGGCTCATTTAAACGCCAAAACTTAACGGTTGTAAGCATTCCACAGTTAATAGTTGACTTACTAAAAGAAGGCGGCGTCTGCACTGAAGCCGCAGAAAAACTCTTCAGCAAGGTGGAGCAGCATGCTATATCAACCAACTGAAACAAAAACCTCCCAAGAACAAATGCATGCAATCTTTTCTCAACTTAAAATCCAAACATGCCTACTCGGTGGCTGGGCAGTTTACTATCTCGTAAATCAAAACTACCAAAAAACCACAGGAAGAACCTACATTGGCTCAAGAGATATCGACCTTGGCTTCCACATTAATCTGGACTGGACCAAAGAGCAGCTGAAAAACTCGGAATTTACCACCACAATCAAAGTGGTTGAAAGCATGGGTTTTAGGTCGGTGAGTTTTAGGTTGGTCAAAGATTTTGACATGGACACAGGAAAAGAACTAACTCCAGATCAATCAGCCAAACTTCCATTGTACCAAATATTCCAGTTGTACATAGACCCCATCGTTGACTGCATTCACCCCGAAATAAAAAACCTTCTCGGCTTTGTGCCGATAGATGAGCCTCTCTTATCAAGGGTATTCCAAGAAAAAATGCACAAAACCCAAATGTTATTTGGAAAAAACATCTTAATTCCAGAGCCGCATGTGATGCTGGCGATGAAAATAAATTCTGCCCCAAGAAGAGACAAAGAACACAAACTAATCAAAGACATAGCCGACATCTACGCGCTCCTATGGCACTCCGACACAAAACTGTCCCAGCTCAAAGAACAACTCTTCACCATAACACCAAAAGAAAAAGTAAGAAAGGCGGTTGAGAAATTCTCAGATGAAGACATCAGCAAAGCCTCAGCCACATTAGGAATCGACAATCAAGAAACATCAAGAGTACTTAAGGAAATAACATGAGTCTTACGTAAAAATCAAAAGTCAAAGACGGCTCCAAAACAAGTAAATTTTAGTCTGCGAAAGCAACCCAACTATCTTCACCAACTTGGCAAGTTTAGACAAATCAGCATCCATTATGCACCTACGATAACCAGTCAGGTCTCCGAAGGGACATTGCCGGTTGCCTGCAAACTCTTTCTTGAACCGAGGATGGCCACACTTGGCAAACGCCTCTTTGAGCACCTCAAGTTGTTTTGTCGTTAGATTTCCAAGCTTGCATGACACGTAGCGTTGGCTGCCTAAAAGTTGCAGGTCAAAACTCAACTCCAAAAGCATCTTGGAAACAGATGAAAGACTCTTAATAGTTCGCTGCTCAGCCACCTTACGCATACCTGCCTTCTCTGCAAACGGCGAGTACTTTGCCATCACAGCAATCAACTCAACATTGGGTGTTCCCGCCAGAGGCAGTGTTTCACGGATTAGCTTGGCGCCTAAGCCTATGGTGCGGTATTTGGGGTGTATGACTACTCGATTTATGGTGCTTAGTTGCTGGTTGATTTCTCTCATGCTCATTCTGGGAAGAACAAGCCTTCTACCATAGCAAGCCGGCGGTGGATAAGTGTAAACTATAACTCCACAAAGCTCTTCTCCTCTGATTAAGCGGAAGATTTTTCTTGGAACAGACACTCCATGCCCCCTGTAGTGGAAGCTGCAGAGTTTTTTCCAGTCTTCCCGGCTGCCTTCTTCAACAGTCATTTCGCGGGTAAGGCTGCATTCTTTAGCCGGTGTGTTGGGGTAGTAGTCTATTTGGATTTCTTGCCCAAACCTCTTATGCACATGTACGCTTGGGTTCAGGTCCTCTGCCAGATCTCCATGGGTTGTGGCGGCTATGACTGCCCTGCCCATTTGCCTCGCCATCTTCTGAAGGTTATAAGCGATGATTTTTGCTGTGTCCCGGTCAAGCGTTGCAGCGAACTCATCCATCAGCCACCACTGCCGCCCAGACTCAATCAGTTTGGCTATGCGGTAACGGTACTTCTGCCCATCACTCAACTGCCCATATGTTCGCAGAAAAAGAAACGCATCATTAAGCCCCACTTTGCTTAGCAACTCCAAGCCCTCTTCAACTGTTTTGCCAACAGTCTCGATCAAGGGCTTATCTGGGTCAACAACAATTTCTGTTAAGTCAACAGCTTCTTTGCCCAGGTCTGCTTTTATAGCACGCAACAAAACACTCTTACCCGACCCACTGTCCCCAGTAATATAAACAACGTCTTTTGGACCAATCTTTAATTCAGCATCCAGCACCTTGAACTTCTGTGCCTCATCGATTCCCAGCCCAAACGCTTCAGCAACAACAAGGGTTCTGGGAGTGACTTCTGTATGGGTTTCATAGCTGATGTCAAACCTGAATTTTCCTGTCGCTCTGTCATAGGTTCTGCGTAGCTGGCTTACACAAAAAACCTCACGTTCACCAGAACTGAAATGTTTACGCCTCAACTAGACACACAA
>JAQVUC010000257.1 GCA_028699715.1 Anaerolineaceae bacterium
CTGTTGGGCCTCTCGAAATCGGCGCTTCAAAGATTCAGCGCAAGCCAGCCAAATCATCACGTAAGCAGCACGAAGTGCTCCAGCCTTTCCTGCTTCAACAGCATCATCAAAAAGCGGATGGTCCTCCTTAGAAAGAATTTTTTTTGCATAACCACTCAAATCCGCTGTTTGGATAACAAATTTCATGACAGGTTTGTTCCTTTTGTCTCTTCCAATTTTCCGCTTTGAGGGACTTTGACGCATTGGTCCAGTTTTCTGTGCAACATGGAAATCATAGAGAGATAATCAGCGGCATCGGTTTCTCCCTGCCACAGGATTTTGGGACCATGTGCAAGCGGGTTACGAATCGCCGCTGAACATCCCTTCATCAGCATGGCCAACCCTTTGTGTTCTGACTGTTCTGTCTCAGTCCGAAGTGTATTGAATACAAGGAATGGCTTTTCAATTGAGAAAACTCTGTCAATAAGATTGGCACCATCTGCTTCAATGCCGGAAAGATCACGGATTCTCTGGAATAATCCCTTGCATGCTTCAAAAACGGCATGGAAATAATTATCTTGCATTAATTCAGGGCGACAGTACTTCAATATTTCAGGATGTGTATTCCGTGTAACCAATATTTTTCGGAACCCCATAACCCTTGCTTCCACTTCACTAAGTGTTTTTGCTTGCTGTACATATCTGAATAGGCCATCCCTGCCATACTCAAGACCTTGCAGAACCATGATTTGGTTTAGCTCACAACGACGTTGTTCGAATTCGTTTTGCTTTCCAACAAACCTGCTTAGGGAAAGAAAGGATTGGATAAAGTCAATAATTTGGTTTGCGCTTTTTGTAGTACTCTGACTTGTTAAAAAAAACCATGCCAGACGCCGCCATTTGGTAGATTCGTCAGAGCTATCAACTATTCCTTTCGATTGGAAGAAACGATTGATGTCTGTTCCCGAACCAGCCTCGCCAAGAACTTTGGCGAGGCTCTCTATCGTTCCCATATCAAACGGGGGGACGTTTCTCATATTTCACCTCCCATTCCCCGTGATTCATCAAGCATTTCAAAAAGCTCATCCATTGATTTCCGCAACTCCATCGAGCTTTTCTGCCAGTTGGCGATGGCCTCCTGCAGGCTGGTTTGACCATAAGGCAATTTAGTTTCCGCGACCACGGAGGTCTCTGTGCTTTTGTTACGCACATAAAGCGGGATACTAAGATTGCATCCTTTTTCCTGGATAACGTCGTTAGCGACGACCTTGGCAAATCCGTCCTCATCGTTGAAATTTTGGTATGTAATGACAATGCGCTGGATGTGCTCGTCAGTGAGAAAGCTCTGTGCTCTTTCGCGGGTCACCTCATTCACTGCGTTGATAAAGAGCACCTTGTTCCTGCGCTCCTTGGGCTTGTTCATCCGGCAGATGACAACGCAGGCCTCCATCGGTGAGTTATAGAAAAGGTTTGGCCCCAGGCCAAGCACACATTCGACCACGTCGTGAGCAATCAGTTTTTCGCGCATCGCCAGCTCTTCGTTGCGGAAGAGGACGCCATGCGGAAACAGGATAGCACAACGGCCATTTTTAGACTTCATGCTTTTGATAATGTGCTGCCAGAAGGCATAATCTGCGCGACCCTGCGGCGGCGTGCCGTAGATGTTTCTTCCCCAGGGATCAGAAGACCATGCTTCACGATCCCATTGCTTGATAGAATACGGTGGATTTGCCAGCACAACGTCAAACTGCATGAGCCGGTCACCTTCAACAAAAGCAGGGTTGGCCAAGGTATCTCCACGTACAACCTGAAAATCTTCAATGCCATGCAGGAACAGGTTCATTCTGCCAATCGCGGACGTAAGCAAATTCCTTTCCTGGCCATATAATCGCAAGTTTCGCCATTCTTTGTTCTGACGTTTCAGATGAGCAACCGATGAGAGCAGCATGCCTGCAGAACCACAGGTGGGATCATAGATCGATTCGCCCGGCTTAGGCTCAAGCATTTCGGTCATCAGATGGACCACCGTTCGGTTGGTATAGAACTCAGCGGCGGTGTGGCCGGAATCGTCAGCAAATTTTTTAATCAGAAACTCATAGCCTACTCCAAGCTCATCTTCCGGGCAGTTGGAGAGTGAAAGCGTCTGTGAACTGAAGTGCTCAATCAGTTCACGCAACATGTGATCCGGCAGACGATCCTTGTTGGTCCACTGGGCATCGCCAAACACTCCGTAGAGCGTGTCGGGATTGGCTGTCTCAATGGCCCGTAAAGCGTCCTGAATGGCTCTGCCCACATCTTTGACCCTGGTACGTACAACTTTCCAATGCGAATCCTCCGGTATCTGGAAACAGTGCTGTTCTGGCAAATTTGCATAATCCTGATCCCCGCCAGACTCCGTCAGTGCATCGACCTGCTCCTCATCATAGACATCACAAAGGCGCTTGTAAAACAACAGCGGGAAGATGAACTGCTTGTAATCCCCTGCGTCGATATAACCGCGCAACAAAGTGGCAGCACCCCAGAGATAGGATTCAAGTTGAGATTGAGTTATGATCATAGGTCATGACACCCGAAATAGGACACGAATAAAACACAAAAGAACAAATGAGAGGCGTTGTGTTTTATTCCAGTGATGTTTCTGAAAAACGGGACGTCTGTCTCGGGCAACGTCCATTTATGGCAACAAGCCCTCTTTTTTGAGAAGTACAGTCAGTCGATCCTCTGCCGCATAGGCTGCCTGCAACGATTCCTTGAGGTTACCCATGGCTTGTTCAATGGTCATCGATTCTTCCTCGATCACCGGCTCCACGTAGCGGGGGATATTCAGGTTGAAACCATTTTCGCGGATCTCATCAAGTGTGACCACCCGGCAAAAACCTTCCATGTCATGCCAGTCCACGTAGCAGCGGTGAATTTTGTCCACGTGTTCCGGCAACAGCTCGTTCTGCGCTCTCCCAGTCTTGAATTCCTTCGACGCGTCGATAAACAGCACCTTTTGACGGTGTTGTTTGGGTTTGCTGTCCCGAAAAACCAGAACACACGGTGCGAGTCCGGTACCGTAAAAAATGTTCTGACCAAG